>CALLXO010000170.1 GCA_937875645.1 uncultured Clostridia bacterium | reverse complement strand
TTAGTTCTTCCGAATCAGCTTACGGCACAGCGTTGTTTACTGGCATTAATTCTGAAAGTATCAGCCGCGGCGAATATAATACGCACGTTCAGACCACTCAGTTGGAAAATATAAATTATTTAAGTTATTCTTTTGATGACGATACAGCACAAAAGACATTGTCCCCCTGGAATAATACAAAGGAACTTCCTGAAAATGAAGAAATTTATACTAAAATAACTTACGCTGTCTACAGTTAGATTCGTCAGAAAAGTATGACATGAAGTTTAGCCGTTTTGCTGTCGATCCCCCTTCCATTGACAAGTGCTACCGTCTCAGCGTTTGGATTAGGACAATAGGTATCACAAAAAGCAGCGGTGCTTACATTTATCTTAATGCATACGACAAAAACGGCAATTATGTAGAGGAAAGCTCTTCTGAATTTACTCTTATACAAACCCCCACCGACTTAGTGGAGAGCGCATACAACGGTTGGGCGGAATATCAATTTTATGTACAACCCAGCGAAACGGATATATTTGAGATGGAACTTGAAATTACCATCGGACTTAGAGGAGGTCAGGATAGTTTTTCGCCGGTAAGCGGAAAAGCTTATATAACGGAAATTTATCTGTACGAACTTGATTATACGGAATTTTCCTCTGCATCAAAAGGTAACACGATAAATACAGTATCGTTAAAATCAACGGTTTCCACCAACAACCTTATCAATAACGGCAGCTTTAACAACACAAAGACAAGCGCACCTAATTTAACATATCCCATAACGCCCGCAAGCTGGTCCAGCCTTTATGCAGGTCAGCGCAGTATCGTTGAGCAATATGACGAAAGCAAGCTTGCCCCAAACAAGTCTAAAGCTTTCACCGATGATTATAGCAGTATTGGCGGTATGATATACAAAGCGCAAGGTTCTGATGTTTACGGAAAGTATTATGTAAATCAAAGTGATTTTTACTATGCTGATGACGATGCACATTCTGCCCTTGTTATTTATAATAAGGAAGCAACAGCACGTGGCTTTACTTCCTCTTCCTTTACTCTTGCCGCAAACAGCTTTTACAGAATTAGCGTATTGGCAAAGGGTATAGACGATGCAATCCCCTCTGTTTATCTAACCAATGGAGCGGCAACTGTATTTGCAAGCTTTGAAGGGACCAACAACGGCGACTATGTAAGCAGCGCATTTACCGATATTGACAAAAATATAAACGGCTCGGGCTACAGCAGATATTATATTTATGTAGCTACCGGCAATGTCCAAAAATCCGTATACCTCGAATTATGGTTAGGCAATCGGGGAGCAACAGACATAAGCGGTTATCAAAAAGGGTCTGTTATGTTTGACTGTGCAGAATGCTTATTGCTTGACGACGCCGAAAGTGACACAAATGTAAGTGAAGAGTATCAAAGTTTGTTTGACGGCGAAACATCTTTTGCATCCACTACCGCCGATATTAAAAACATTTACACAGAGATGCAAGCGGTGACTTCAACCAAAGCCAACTTAGAAGTTTTAGATTACCGTTACAACGAAGTAAGCGAAACAGGTGACTTAACAAGGTTAATTGACATAGCCAAAGATAAGACAGAAATTGACGCAGAATTGACATCGCTTGTGAGCATATTCAACAATAAGTTTTATGAGGACGAAACTGAGGGTAAATATTATATCGAATTGGAAAAAAATGACGACGACATAAAGACATTTAGAGTGTATCTAAACAGCCTCATTAATGCAACTGACGCTACCGACCCTGTTGATGATACTCCCCAACCAAAAGAACCATTAAACTGGATTGTGGTGTCTTCTCTAATTATCACTTCACTTATGTTGGTTTCTATCGTAGCTATTATTATCAGACGTTTTGTAAAATTCCGCAAAACTGAAACAATGGACAGCAATTACAACGTTAAATAACACAAACAAATTTAACCCCGCTTTTTAGCGGGGTTTGTTTTTTTTATAAGCAATTATTAAATTTAGCCAATTTTTATTTGTGTGCTAATTAACTATTTAATCGATTTTTTGCATTAAGTTAAGATACCATTCTTTTATAATGTTTGTTACGGTATCGCTGGTTTTGCCGTTGGTATTAATCGTTTTGTCCGCCCATTCGCAATAAAGATGACGGCGGTGTGCAACATATTCTTCAATTTTTTTTAGCGTAAAAGGAGTAAGAAGCGGTCTGTCCTCAGCGTTTTTTAAGCGGGAAAATATACGTTTTGCGTCAGCATCCAAGGCAACAATCAAAAAATTTTCCTTTAAAACACTCATATTTTCGCTGTCTAAAACTGCGCCCCCTCCCGTAGCCAATACAATATCGGAAAAATCAGCGGCATCATTTATTATACGTTTTTCTATTTGTCTAAAATACTCTTCGCCGGATTTTTTAAAAAGCTCGCTGATAGTACAGCCGTATTCAAATTCTATTAATTCGTCAACGTCTAAACTTCTTTTGCCTAAAAAGGGTGCAAGTTTTTTTGCTACTGTACTTTTAAAAGTACCCGACATCCCTATAATGGCTATGTTTTTGTTTACTCTCATCTGCAATTCCTTTTTTTTTCGTTAATACATTTTAATCAAGCTTACAGTTTTGCGATAAAAAATCAATGGCGTCAAAATAACTGTTTATGCCTTTCCCAAAATAACAAGCGGCCACAACGCCGTCAAACACTCGATTTTTGCGGAAATCCTCCCGCTTTGTAATGTCCGTCAAATGCACTTCTACAACAGGTTTGTTGCAACACTCTATTGCATCACGCAAAGCATAGCTATAATGACTGTATGCGCCAGCGTTTAGTATAAGCGCATCGGCGGTATTGTGCGTAATTATTTTTGCCAATACTCCCTCGCAAGAATGCTGTAAAAATTTTGTTTTAATGCTCCGCCTTCTTGCATATGCCGCTATTTTTTTGTTAAGCTCTTTGAGAGTGTCTGTGCCGTAAACAGCAGCATCTCTCTTGCCCAACATATCTAAATTTACGCCGTTAATAATGAGTATTTTCATTTTGACTCCTAAAAACTTCCTCCGCTTTTAATTTTTGGCTGGCAGTAAGCTGCTTGCCCGTCCATATTTCAAAATTTAAAAACGCCTGATTAATTAACATACTAAAACCGTCAATCACTATTTTTTGCTGCTTTTTAGCTTCACTCACTAAAGCTGTGCGGCTAAAATAATATGCGTCAAAAACAAAATGAGCGTTTGCTATTTCCTCTTTACTTACGTATGATAAGTTTTCAACAGGGATAAAGCTTAAAATGCCATAAAAATTATTATCGTTATACAGCTTATAACGCTTTTTAAGCTCCTTTATTTTTGAATCGGTGCGATTTCTTACTGTTACTTTTGCGCCTAAACTTATTAGCTTTTTTATTGCAGCCCTTGCCGCACCCCCCGCTCCTATTACTAAAAGATTTTTTCCTTTTACATTAATTTTCTTATTTTTTAATGCCAAAATAACTGCTGCCGCATCGGTATTATACAAAACTGTTTGACTGCCAATACAAGCAACTGTATTTATCTCTTTGTCCGTTAAACGCTGTTTAAACGGCATAGTTAAATTTATTCCGTCAAAGGAATTTTTGGCTTGTGAAAACACCTCGTCAAAATTGTCCTCTTTTGCCGAAAGCAATTGATAATCAGTTTTTATGCCTGTTTGGTCAGACAAAATTTTGTATATAAGC
>CALLXO010000169.1 GCA_937875645.1 uncultured Clostridia bacterium | reverse complement strand
TAGCAAGTAGTATTTATTATTTGATTTTGCCAAAAAATAAAAAAATAAACGCCAAAACACTTCGTTTTGGCGTAAAAATTATCTTTCAATTATTTTTCTTCAAATTTTTGCCTAATCTTTTGCAAAATCTTGTTTTCTAATCTCGAAACGTGCACCTGCGACACTCCCAATAGTTTTGCAATGTCCCCTTGCGTAAAATCTCTAAAGTACCTTAAAATAATAATCTTTTTTTCCTTGGTGGACAATTCTTTAATTACCGATTTTAATATTACCTTGTCTATAACATCCTCTTCCTTATTGTCAGAGGGTATTTTATCCATAAGACACTGACTTTTATCGTCGCTGTTATCCACTTTGTCGTATAAAGATAGCGGCATTTTTGCGCTGTCCATTATAAAAACCACCTCGCTTTTATCGCACTCGAATTTTTCCGCTATTTCGTCTAAAGTTGGCTCTGCTTGCTTTTCGTGTTTATATTCGTCAATAAATCGAGAAATTTTCATAGACATTGTTTTAATGCTACGGCTCACCTTAATGTAACCGTCATCACGAATAAAACGCTTTATTTCCCCCACTATCATGGGAACGGCATAAGTGCTGAATCTTACTTCGTATTCGTACGAAAAATTTGATACAGCTTTAAGTAAGCCCATGCCTGCAATTTGCATTAAATCATTGTACTCAATGCTTTTGCCAAGATAACGTCTCACTATGCTTTTTATTAGCGGAGTATTTTGCGTCAAAAGCAACGTTTTAGCCTCTTCGTCACCTGTTTGCGCTTTTTTTATCAACTCCATTGTAGTTTCATGGTCATAGATGCTCATTATCTATATCGTTGCCATTTCCGCCCAAAAGTTTTTTCATCTTCACCAGAGTGCCCTTATTAACTTCGCTGGTAACTAATAGGTCGTCGGTAAACGCCTCCATCACAGTAAATCCCATACCGCTGCGTTCGTCGGTAGGCGAAGTGGTAAAAAATGTTTGCATGGCTTGTTCCACATCCGGTATGCCGACACCGAAATCCTGAATCCAAATTTCTATTGTTTTGCCGTCAGAACATAGTCTCACCATGACTATAATTTGTCCCTCTTTACCCTTATAACCATGCACAATGCTGTTTGTTACGGCTTCGCTAACGGCAGTTTTAATGTCTCCTATTTCTTCAATAGTAGGGTTAAACTGTACGCAGAATGCCGCAACAGCGCTGCGAACAAAACCTTCGTTAACTGATTTAGCGTCCACAGTCAAAGAAAATTGATTAATGTATTTCATTCTTTTGCTCCTTATAGCTAATTTTTGGCATAATGTCGTATAACCCCGCCATTAAAAATATTTTATCTACCGACCGTG
>CALLXO010000168.1 GCA_937875645.1 uncultured Clostridia bacterium | reverse complement strand
AAGGGAAACACAAACTCATTATACTAACCTATCCCACAACATTTGACAAAGAGCCTTATAATCGATTTATTAAACAGCATTTTTAACAAGAAAATACGCCGTCTGAATTTCGGCGTATTCTTTAAACAATAAGTGTAAACAGCATAAATGCAATTATACTACTAAAAACTATAATATCTTATATCTCTCTTCTGTTTTCCAGCGCTTGAGAGAGCGTTGCGTGGTCTGTATATTCTATTTCGCTCCCTAAACTGATGCCCTGCGCTAAACGGGAAACTTTTATTCCCAACGGCTTAATAAGCTTTGCCAAATACAAAGCTGTCGCTTCCCCTTCTACCGTAGGATTAGTAGCGACAATAACTTCCTTAACTTTTGTATCCAATCTGTTTAAAAGCTGTTTAATGCGTAATTCATTAGGACCTATATTATCCATAGGGTTTAATACTCCGCCTAAACAGTGATAAACGCCTTTAAATTCGTTTATTTTTTCCAACGCCAAAACATCTCGCGCATCTTTTACTACACAAATAATACTGTTGTCATGCGTTTGACAAATTTTGCAGGGGTCCGTTTCGGTAAAGTTGCCGCAAATCGCACAAAGCTTTACGTTTTTTTTGGTGTCGATAAGAGTTTTTGCAAATTCTTCCACTTGCATTTCATTCATATCGAGAATTTTATACGCATATCTTTCCGCTGTTTTTGCACCTACTGACGGCAATTTAGTAAATTGATTTATCAGCCGAGCAATGGGGCTTATATATTCCTTCAAGATTAAACAAGCCCTCCAATTCCTTCAAAAGCACCCATTTTTTCCTTATATGCTTCGTCCGCTTGACTGTATGCATCGTTTATTGCGGCTATTATTAAGTCTTCGAGCATCTCCATATCCTCTGTGTCCACAGCTTTTGGGTCAATATTAACAAAAGAAATTACCTTTTTTCCGTTTACGGTGACTTTAACTAATCGGCTGCCTGCCGAGCCAATCAGCTCCATCTGCTCTAATTCTTCCTGCGCTTCCTTAATTTTTTGTTGCATTTGCTGGGCTTGACGCATCAAGCCTTGCATATTAAAACCTGCCATATTTTTCTCCTTATTTTTCACAATATTTTTTTGCCGTCTACCGTCAATTCGGCGTCACCGGCGAGATTTTTAAATTGAGATAAGCTTTGGTCAAAGCTGTCCTTTTGCTCTAACCTATTTAGTTTTACAGTATAGGAAGAAAATTGCGAAACAGCTTCTTGTAAAACAGCCGCATTGTCCGACTTTGACAAAAGCGCAAAACTCCCGTCTTTTACGTTGATTATGAGCTTATTGTCGCTTACAAAAACGTCCTCTATATTTTCACATGCCGTCAATATAAGCAAATTGTCCTTTTCCCTCAACGCTGTCAAGGTTTTTCCCCAAACAATTTTTGCACTGCGGTAATCTTTAACGACACTTTTGGCGCTGTCCTCTTTTTGCGTTTCATTTGTATTTTGCGCTTGATTGTCTTGCACTATATTAGCATTTACTCTTGAGTTATCTTGCGCAAAAGCTGTATCAGAATTATCATTTGCGCTTTGCTCTTGCTTTCTTTCAGTTTTAACAAAAGCTCCCTCTTCTAGCAATCTTTCCAACCGGGACAGCCTCATTTCTATACCCTCTGCGTCCACTTCGCCGCTGCTTAAAGCTGCCTTTAAACAAAGAGCCTCCAACAATATTTTGGCATTTGATGCTGTGCGCAAATCGTTTTCGCTCATACTAAAAATTTCAAGAAGGTAAGAAAGTTTTTTTAGTGTTGCGTTTTGTACAATTTTTTCCAGCCTATCGGTAATTTCAGTAGGCAGGGACAATAATTCTTTTGCGTTTTCAACCGACTTAATCAGCAATAGATTATAAAAACATTCTGTTATTTCCCCAGCAAGCACATTTACGCTTTTGCCTGCAAAAGTAACGTCTTCTATTTTTGATATCACTTTATTTATGTCTTTATCTAATATACTTTGCGCCAAATCAATGACAACATTTGTGTCCGTTGCACCCAAAATATCGTTGACATATTCGTATGTTATACTTTGCCCTGCTTGGTAGTTAATGCACCTGTCCGCAATTGAAAGCATATCCCTTACGCTCCCTAAACCCGCTTGGCATATAGCGGTGATTGCTTCCTTATCTGCTTTCACCTTGATTTTTTTGAAAATATTTGTCAAATGCTCCACAAGAAGTTTTAAGCTGACAAGTCTAAAATCAAACCTTAAACAACGGCTGAGTATTGTTTGCGGCAACCTTTGCGGCTCAGTAGTGCATAGGACAAATATGGCATGAGCAGGCGGCTCTTCCAACGTTTTTAAAAAAGCATTAAAGGCGCTGGCACTTAACATATGTACTTCGTCAATTATATATATTTTGTATTTGCCGTTTATAGGTGTATAACTTACTTTTTCCTTAATATCTCTAATATAATCCACGCCGTTGTTGCTTGCAGCGTCCAATTCGATAATATCCACGTCCTGCTCCATTGTGCAGTTTTTGCATGTTAAGCAGGGATTGCCTTCTACGCTACCTATGCAATTTACAGCACGTGCAAACACTTTTGCGGCAGAAGTCTTACCTGTCCCACGAGAACCGCAAAACAAATAGGCATGGCTAATCTGACCAGTTTTTATCTGATTTTTTAATGTTTTGATGATATGTTCCTGACCGATAATTTCGTCAAAGGTAACAGGTCTAAATTGTCTGTATAAGGCTAAATGATTCATATTTAACAAAGTTTTTTACGGGCACGCTGCAATGCACCGTCTACCGATTTTACGCTTTTGTTGAGGTTTTGTGCAATTTCTTCATACGAATAACCTGTCACAAAAAGATGTATAACACGCTGTTCAAAGTCGCTTAATTTTAGGGAAATTTTTTGTTTTAAAAACTCCCGCTGCTCATGCGCAATAGCGCATTCGAGAGGGTCTTCGTTGCTGCTTATCCCTGCAACAAGGTCGTTTTCGAGAGGTATGTAAAACTGCAAAGCCTTGTTTTTATCGCCAGAATATTTTTTTACAGCAGAAATAATCTGCCTATTAATGCAGATATAAGCAAAGGTACAAAAACTGTTTTTGCCCTCCTGATAATCACGCACCGCCTTAAATAAGCCAAACATACCTTCCTGCAACAAATCCTCCCTGTCGCCACCCATTAA
>CALLXO010000167.1 GCA_937875645.1 uncultured Clostridia bacterium | reverse complement strand
AAAATTTCCCTTCCGAGATACCTCGGAAGGGAAACACAAAACTTATTATACTAACCTACCCTTGACAAAGAGACTATACTAACCTATCCCACAACATTTGACAAAGAGCCAAAAAAGTTACCCGCTCTGAGTAAGAACGGGTAAATTATTGTTTTTTAGTTTTATTCCTAAAAACAGATTATTTCTTTCTGTTAAGGTAATGAGTATGAAGTAGTTCGTGCGCTAAATGACTGTTAGGCTCGCCTAAAAAGTCTTTATAAAGCTGTTGAACTTCGGTATTTTCGTGGCTCTTGCGTGCTTTTGACTTTTTATCAGTATTGTAAATTGCCTTTGCACGTTCCGCCTTTAAGTCAATAGAATTTAGCACTTCCGCAGGTTGAATAGGCTGTCCGCCGCCTGTGACGCATCCGCCGGGGCAAGCCATAATCTCGATAAATACGCAATCGTTAAGTTTGCCGTTTTTAAGATCTTCCATGACTGTATGTGCATTTTCGATACCATGAGCAATCAACACCTTAACAGGATTGCCGCCTAATTCGACAGTAGCGCATTTTATACCCTGAGTGCCTCTAACTGCTTCAAAGTCCAATTTATCCAAAGGTTTTTGGTCAACCAATTCTTTTACAGTACGCAAAGCCGCTTCCATAACGCCGCCTGTTGTACCAAAAAGTAGGGCTGCCGTTGTGCCTTCGCCCATAAGTCTGTCATAACTGCCGTCACCTAAGCAGGGCAAATCAATGCCTACACGTTTTATCATACGGGCAAGTTCTCTCGTGGTTATAACAAAGTCTATATCCTTGCCTTCTTTATAAGAGTTGACATGTTCCCTATTCATTTCGGTCTTTTTGGCAACACAAGGCATAATAGAAACACAGACAATGTCATTAGGATTGATATTGTTCTTTTTTGCGTAATAAGACTTAACCAATGCACCGTAAATTTGTTGCGGACTCTTTACTGTGGAAAGATGACTAGTATATTCGGGATAGTATTGTTCGATATAATTTATCCAACCAGGACTGCAACTTGTTATCATGGGGAGTTTTCCACCGTTTTTAACACGGCCAAGCAACTCTGTGCCTTCCTCCATAATTGTAACGTCTGCTGTAAAGTCTACGTCAAAGACCTTATCAAATCCTAGCATTTTTAATGCGCTGACCATTTTGCCTTCCACATTAGTGCCGATAGGATAGCCAAATTCCTCTCCTAAAGCTACTCTGACAGCAGGTGCTGTTGCTACAACAACGTGTTTTGTCTTATCGTCAAGAGCGCTTAATACGTCATCAATGCTGTCACGCTCTCTAAGAGCGCCGGTGGGGCATACATTTATGCATTGTCCGCAAGCAACGCAAGGTGCGTCGTTTAAGGACATTTCGTAAGCGCTGCCTATGCTGGTGTCAAACCCGCGGTTGTTTGCGCCGATAACGTGTACATGCTGCCACTTGTCGCAAGCCGCAACACAACGGCGGCATAAGATGCATTTGCTGTTATCACGTATTAAATAAGGGGTGACATCTTCCTCAAATTGCTGTTTGATACCTGTATAATGGTGTTCGTTGCAGCCTAACTCGTGAGAAAGCTGTTGTAGCTCACACTTCTTGCTTCTGACACAGCTATTGCAGTCATTGTTATGATTTGACAACAACAATTCGACAGTAGCTTTGCGGCTTTCTAAAACACGCTTAGTATTTGTTAAAATTTCCATCCCCTCTCTTTCAACAGGGAAAACACAGCTTGCAACAAGACTGCGTGCGCCTACAACTTCGCATACACATACACGGCAAGCGCCTATTGCGTTTATATCTTTTAGATAGCACAGCGTAGGAATTTTAATCCCTGCTTGTTTACATGCTTCTAAAATGGTGATTCCTTTTTCTACGGTATATTCTTTTCCGTTTATTTTGATATTAATTAACTCTGCCATTTTTTGTTCCCCTTATTTTTTAGAAATTGCGCCAAACTTGCAATTATCCATGCATAAACCACACTTGATACATTTGTTTTGGTCTATATGGTGAGCTTTTTTTACTTCACCCGAAATTGCGTTTACAGGACAGTTGCGTTTGCATAAAGTGCAACCCACACATTTGTCAGGATTTATTTCGTAACGCAACAATGCCTTACAAACTCTGGCGGGGCAACGATGCTCCTTAATGTGTGCTTCGTACTCGTCACGGAAATATTTAATTGTGCTCAAAACTGGGTTGGGAGCCGTTTGACCAAGTCCACAAAGCGAATTGTCCTTTATGTAGTAACAAAGCTTTTCCATCTCGTCAAGGTCTTCCATCGTGGCAGTACCTTTAGTTACTTTGTTTAAATATTCCAACAGACGTCTGTTGCCGATACGGCAAGGCGTGCATTTTCCGCAGCTTTCGTCTACAGTAAATTCGAGAAAGAATTTTGCTATGTTGTCTTCGTCCATAACGATAAGACCGCCGCTACCCATCATGCTGCCAATAGAAATAAGGTTGTCATAGTCAATAGGTGTATCTAAATGCTCAGTAGGTATACAGCCTCCGCTGGGTCCGCCTGTTTGTGCAGCTTTAAATTTTTTGCCGTTGGGGATGCCGCCGCCGATATCAAAGACTATTTCCCTAAGCGTTGTGCCCATGGGGATTTCTACTAAACCGGTGTTGACAATTTTGCCGCCCAAAGCAAAAACTTTTGTTCCTTTGGATTTTTCGGTACCCATGGAAGAAAACCATTCGGGACCGTTATAAACAATTCTCGCTATATTTGCGTAAGTTTCAACGTTGTTTAAAATTGTGGGTTTGCCAAACAGTCCTTTTACAGCGGGGAAAGGAGGACGGGGATTTGGTTCGCCCCTCTTGCCTTCTATGCTTGTCATTAAAGCTGTTTCTTCGCCGCACACAAATGCACCTGCGCCTAAACGAATTTCCAAATCAAAGTCAAAACCTGTATTTAATATGTTTTTGCCGATAAGTCCATATGCCTTAGCGTCTTCTATTGCTTTTTGAAGCCTGCTGACAGCGATAGGATACTCCGCACGAATATAAATATATCCTTGATTGCTGCCTATAGCATAACCTGCTATAGCCATAGCTTCAATTACGCAGTGGGGGTCTCCCTCTAATACTGACCTATCCATAAACGCACCGGGGTCGCCCTCGTCAGCGTTGCAGCATACGTATTTAACATCGTTTTTGCTGTTTTGTGCAAATTTCCATTTTGTGCCGGTGGGGAAGCCCGCGCCGCCACGTCCACGTAAACCGCTTTTGCTAATTGTTTCGATAACTTCATCGGGAGTCATTTGTGTCAATGCTTTAGCTAAAGCCTGATATCCGTCAACGCCTATATATTCCTCAATATTTTCTGGGTCAATAACGCCGCAATTCCTAAGTGCAACACGCACCTGTTTTTTCATAAATTGGGTATCGTTAAGTGATAAAACCTTTTCTTTAGTTTCGTGGTCTTCTACGTGTAATAGTCTGGTTACTATTCTGCCCTTTAAAATGTGCTCGTTTACAATTTCTTTTACGTCCTCTACTGTGACGTGATTGTAGCAAGCGCCTTCAGGATAAACAACTACAATAGGACCGTTGGCGCATAAGCCAAAACAGCCAGTCAAAATAACCTTAACTTCGTTGTCTAATTTTTGGGATTTTAATTCCTCATTTAATGCTGCTACTACTTGCTGAGATTTGTTGGAGGTGCAGCCGGTACCTCCGCATACCAATATGTGTGACCTTATCATTTTTGTTTATCTCCCCTATTTTTCTTCCACTGCAAATTCTTTTACAGGATTATTGTTAACTATGTGTTCCGCTATTACTTTAAC
>CALLXO010000166.1 GCA_937875645.1 uncultured Clostridia bacterium | reverse complement strand
CTCTTACCTGGTAACGAAGCAGATGAGCGGAATCCAAGACTAAAGGAGGCTTCTTACAATATTATTTCTGATCTTGAAGAGATACTGAAAAATATTTCTATTTATGAATTAATCCAATGGGTTGACAAAGACCATAATATGCAAGAGGAACTTGATTTAAAACATTCTGGACAAATATCTTTTCGGTGGGATTGTAAGGTATATGCTACACGAGATTCCAGTTTTTCGGATTACAAAAAGAGTTATATCAGTTTCATTATCCAAAATTCTAATTGGCTTGAAATCAAAGGAGTTAAATTTAAACCGAATCAATGCATATTTGCGTACAATGGTTTAGATATTTCAAACGTTGTTCCAACTATAACGAGCAAATTTATTAAAGATATGGCGGATTCTATTGGTATATCCCAGAAAGAACTAAAAACTTTTCTTCTTAAAGTTGGTGTGCACGATAAAATTTCAGAGCTTGGTTCAAATGACTTTTATTCAGTTCTGTTAAAACTACCCGAAATGGATGAATCCGGTCAAATTTCTGAGAAAATTTATCGCGAAATAGCAGAACTCGAAAATAATATATTTGAATCTTCTGAAAACTACAAAAAATTTCATAGAGAAGGAAAAGTATTCACGCAAAATCGTGACGGCAAATGTTATTTCAAAGCAACATCGTCATACTTTAGTAATAGCATACAAGTCAATGTAGGCAACTACCATATTATGCATACACCACTCAGAAATGGTTCTTTTGATATTTTCAAAAGTATTTTTGGTGTTCAAAAATTCGAAGAAAAATACACTGTTGATGGTAATAGTATTATTCTTCACAGGAAGGATGGTGATTTTCAAAGCGATTATAGAGAATTTATAACCTTTGCACGTGCGTGGGGTGAGCGTAACGATAATATCAACAAAAGAATTGAAAATATGCGAGTTAAAATCGTATCTGAAGTTATTCTCATTGACAACGGAGAAACTCAAGAGATCGACTTTAACTATCTGTTAATAAAAGACAAAGGCTCTTCATGGTTAATATATGTAAGCGATGATGTGGATCTTGATTATCGGAAGATTTCTACTTGTATTGAAGAAATATTTGCTCAAGTTGCTAACACTACAATCAATGAAATTCCAAACCAACTCGGAGAGCTTTTTCGGGATAAAGAAGGGCGAAAATTTTTAGTAGAAAAATATTTTGGTTCACTTGATGTTGTTAACCAAGTGTCACAAAATCAAATCAGAGTTAATTTAGCGGAAGTTCTAAATTTGCCATATGATTCGGAACTACTTGACAGCATCGATTTTAGCCATTTTAGTTCTATTGAGAATTGTAATACAATTATTATCTTGCTGTCTGCAAAAAGCATGGATGTTGATTCTATAAGAGAAAACGGATTTGAATATAAGATTGATCTTATCCCATGGTATAGAAAGAAGATGAAGGACTATATTTCTCGCCACGAAATGGATTATAAAAACAAATTATTTATCCAATATCAGGGGAAAGAAGTTTCTGAACAAAAGTTTTTTTACAGACAATACTTGAAATTTAAATTTTATAACCCCCAAAATGATGAGCTTGAAAACAGTATCGATTTTGATTTCGAGGGCAAATTAAATAAAGTATTCCCAGCATTAGTTTTTGCAGATGTATCTACAAGTGCCAATGTCATTTATGAGAGGAACTATAAGTTGCTTTCTTCTGGTTTTGCTGATACAGAATTTGGAGACTTTATTGATGAAAATCTGGAATTGAAGTCTTTGATTTACTTCCTTGATGATCAAAAATCCGAAACAATAAGAGAAAATTTCAGAAAGCAAAATATTTCTTCTCCAAGTAATCCTGAAAACAATCAACTCCCTCTTGATCCAAACACAATAAAATTGAAAAAAGGTGTTATAAAGAGCATCTCTACTCTATCTGATAGCTCTCATTATCACAATGGCGGAAAGCCCCACACAAAAAACTCTATAAACGAAGATAACATTAACAAGGCAAAGTGTGGTTACGACGCTGAAAAAATGGTGCGCGAAAAACTGGTATTGTCCATTTCTTCACTGAGGTGGACTTCTGAAAACTCTGACATACCCTCAGAACGAAATAATTCAACTGTTTATGATATGGAATATTGGAGAGATGGAAAAAAGCATTACATTGAAGTAAAAGCAGCAACTAAATCATTTTATATGTCACTGGCTGAATATAATTTTGCAAATGACCATTCCGGGTACTATGAATTGTATCTTGTCGATACTAAAGGTAATAAAATCGATGGACCGCATAAAACATGTGAATTTGAAGCTTCGAAGCTATTAACAGAATTTCAATTCTTTTTTGAAAACAGTTGACATGTTGCTGTTTTATTGTCCTTAGGTAGCCAAAATGTGTTCACCCCTGCACACGGAACAAACGGGAAACAGCTGGGGTGTTCACCCAACAAACGGCAACGAGGCTACCGGGTGCATTTTGTATCAAACTCGTGTTCTTTGCCGCAATCTACTTTACCCTCTGTTTTATGGAGTTTTTTTTATTTTTAAAGATATTGGCATGATATTTAAATCACAAATTAACACTATATAAGACTATTCTCTCATGTGTATCCTAATAGTATTTTTTATACAAAAAAAGCGAGCTTACTGCCCGCCATTTAGTATTAGAACTCATATCCAATACTTTCTTTACTTATTATGACTTTGCCGATAACCTCGTCTGTGTGGGAAGGGGTATGAGTGGTTACCATTACATCAAAATTGCACACTAAAATATATTTTCAATACTCTTCGTATTTTTATTATAGGATAACTCTATTTATAAAATCAAATTCATAGTTTTCCCTAAATTTTTATGATATTGAAGCGTAAAAATTTCCTTCTGCGGTACCTCGGAAAGGAAACATTAATCTCATTACTAACCTCATAACATTTGACAAAAAGCTAACAATAATATAATCATCAGCATCTTTTTAATCTATATCTTCAATATAGTCAAATTCTACCTTTTTATTTCTGATTTCTGCAACAAAATCATTATAATGTATGGGTAAAATATTTATAATAGTGCCACGAGGCATTTCTACATTTAATTCCGAACAGACATAAAGCTTTTGCTCTTTTACTTTATAAATTATTGCTTTAACTTTATCAAAGGATAGTTTCTTACCTAACAAATCAATCCAGCCCATCCGGAGTTCGATACCTTTATCAGTAATTTTATAATGCAGGAAATAGAGCAGAAACAACAAGAAATTACACAAAAAAGCAAAAATAATAGTCATTATATCCAACCATGGAGTAATGCTTACAAACATAGTTACCCCTATTAGTTTAAGCGCAGAAAAAATGGCAGCTACAATCCAAACAAGGATAATTATAATAATAAAAAATTTCATTCCTAAGCTAAAAACATAACGTTTTTTCATGTTTTACCTCAACAAAAACATTTTATCACAAAATCTTCACTTTAGCAATTGTGCTAACACTATTTTTATGGTAAACTATTATAAAGTAAGATTAAAGGTGATATATTATGTCCAAAAAAAGCCAATTAATAAATTTATATACGACAAGTTTTTCTGACTCGCCGCAATACATAGATAATTTTTTTACACAATACTACGAAAGCAAAAACGCCGTGTCTTTTACCGAAAACGGGCTCATTGTAAGCGCATTGCATTTGTTGCCTAAAAATCTGTTTTTTCACGGCAAAATATGGCGTCTGCCTTTTATGGTGGGAGCAGCAACCTTAGCAGAATTTCGAAATAAGGGTTATTTCAGCAAGCTAATTAATAAAACGCTCAACCGCTTAAACTCGACAAACACGCCTTTTGTTATGCTTTATCCTTCTAATAGAGAGGTTTACGAAAAATTAGGGTTTGTAAATGTGACTTTTTGCGGAAACAAGACTATAAAATATGATGGCAACGAAGCAATTAGCCGTCCCATTGCTCACGAAGAGATAGCAATGTTTTTTAATACATATTTGCGCAAGCGTTATCAAATATGTCAATATCGCCCCCTTAAGGAAGCGCAAAAGATTTTTGAGCGTTGGGCTGTAGAAGATATTAACGTAAAAATGTATTCGCTTAACGGAAAATCTTGTTATGTAGCAAAATCGGACAGGGAAATTGAAGAGGTAGTAGGCGATGTAGACGTGCTAAACGGAGTGAAGGAATTTGACGGTCAGCAAGTGGAAGACTTTAATGCTTTTGACCAACCCTATACTATGGCGTGTCTTGTGTCGCCATATAAATTACTAAAAAGCATAAGCTATACTCGTGACGGAGATTTTTTCTTTAAAGTAAAAGATGATTTTTACGCTCCCAATAATGTCAGCATAAGCTTAAAAATCCACAAAAAGTCAATTGTGGTTACTCCTTCAAGCAAGTATGATTTTGTTGTTACAGGTCAAGACTTATTGAGATTGTCCTTTGGCCAAACAATAGCCGACTGTCCGTTGAACAACGTGTTTAAACCTTCCCGCGCTGTATTTGTGGATAAATATTAAAAAATATGTTAATGTGTTATATAGCATATGTAAGGTATGTTGACAAAAATTGTGATATTCTGTAAATTATAATGGAGAATGCTTATGAGAATCATCGCTGGTAAATACAAAGGACGAAAGCTTGAAGTGCCAAAAACCGACTTGCGCCCCACGCTAGACCGAACAAAAGAAACGCTTTTTAATATACTTCATTTTTGTGTAGCGGACAAAGTTGTTTTAGATTTATTTGCCGGTAGCGGATGTTTAGGGTTAGAAGCGTTGAGTAGAGGCGCAAAAAAAACAGTTTTTGTGGACAGCGACCGTGAGTCGGCGCGCGTTATAAAACTAAATTGCGAAAAATGCCGCTGCGGTAACGAAGCTTCTGTTGTCAATATGCCCATTGAAACGGCTCTAAATAGCATTAAAGAAAAATTCGACATAGTTTTTGTTGTCCCGCCTTATAAAGAGGGAGCGTATTTTTCTGTTTTAAAAAAACTCAGCATTAATAATCTGTTAACTGAGGACGCAATTGTTGTATGTGAACATGCACGAGAAGACAGTTTGCCCAACAATATAGACACCCTGTCTAAATACCGTGTAAAGGAAATGGGCAAATGCGGCTTTAGCTTTTACCAAAATGTAGGGGACGAACAATGAAAAGGGTTTATGCAGGGTCTTTTGCGCCCATAACGATAGGACATCTTGATATTATAAAAAGGGCGGCAGCTCTTGCTGACGAGCTTATTGTGGCTGTTGGGCACAACGCAAACAAGCCGCAAGTTATAGCAATAAATGACCGCATAAATTTAATAAAAGAAGCTACAAAAGATATAAAAAACGTGAAAGTAATGCCTTTCGATACGTTATTAATGGATTTTTGCCGTCAAGTCAAAGCTGATTGCATAATAAAATCAATTCGCAACACCGTCGATTTTGCGCAGGAGGAGCAAATGGCATCAGCAAATAAATTGATGGGGGATATCGAAACAATGTTTATGTTTGCATCTTCCCAATATAAACATATCAGCAGTACCTTTGTTAGGGAATTGATTTCTTATGGCACCGATATAACGCCTTTTGTACCGCAAGGCCTTGCTCAAAAAATACTTAAGGTGATAAAATGTTTGTAAAATATAATAAAGTAATAACTCCTAAAAAATTGCGCAAAAAAGTGCGTTTGGACAAAATAAGTAAAAAAATAAAGGAAAGTAACGACGAAGCAGTAAAGCGCATTATTAGTGGCGAGGACAAACGGTTTTTGATTGTTTGCGGTCCGTGCGGCGCAGATAATTTTGGCGCAGTTATAGAATATTGCCAGAGATTGCATCAGCTTAGTTTAAAGGTCAAAGATAAAATATTTCTAATGCCTCGATTGTATACCGCCAAAGCACGCAGCAACGGCGAGGGATATTTAGGCATGCTTTTTCAACCGGATAATGAGGTTATTGACATAAATAAAGGTCTTGTGTTAAGTCGCAAAATGCTTGCTAAGTGCATAGCTATCACGGGGTTACCTATTGCGGAGGAATTTTTATTTGTAGAGCAGCTCGAATATTATTCTGATTTGGTGAGTTATTTCTTTTTAGGTGCAAGACAATCCAACAGCCCTTTTTACCGCAACGTTATAAGCGGATTGGATGTTGCTGTGGGCATAAAAAACGATTTAGCTGGCAACGTTTTAAATCTGGCGGGTAGTGTTCACGCTTGTCGTACGCCCAAAACCTTTTTGTTTAAGAGGGGTCAGGTTACTACTACAGGCAATGGATTTTCGCACGGAGTGTTAAGAGGATATGTAGACGAAACAACAGGCTTTTATAATAATATCAGTCAGCAAAACATTGATACTCTAAACGAGTATTGTTTGGAGTATGGCACTCAGAGTGATTTTGTAATGGTGGATTGCAGTCATGCCAACAGCAAAAAATGTGCTTTAAATCAAATTGAAAATGCCTTAAAAACGGTTACTGAAACTACGGCGAGGGGCATTATGCTGGAGAGTTATCTTTATGGCGGGACGGCCGCGGATGTTTACGGCGTTTCTAAAACGGACGAATGTCTGGATTGGGATAATACCGAAAAACTTATTTTACAAATTTACGAGTTGTTATCCGAAAAAGAAGAGAAAAGAGCAAAAAGCAATACTGAAATAGACAAACAGAAAACAGACAAATAAATACAGTCAAATATGCTCATAAAGCTTAATATCAAGCGGGATAAAACTGAATAATTGCTGTTAGTTAGTGTTTTAGTTAGTCAATTTTTGTAAAGTAAGACGATGCTTCATTTTTAATGTATACACTTACTTCATTTTAATAAGGTGCTGTATTTCTATAATACATCGGGATTATTTATACCTTAAACAAAAAGCAAAGCAAAATACATACAGCGACAGAGACAACCGTTTGCGTTGTCTTTTTTAATAGCATTTTTGATATTTTCACCTTTGCTTTTTCCCAAAATGCGCAGCATTGCATAAACACGCATAAACCGCCGAAACTTAAAAAAGCGCATGCTAATACAACTCCTAAAAATCTGTTGCTCAAAAAAGCGGCAGAACGGGAGCCGCTTGTCATTTCAAGTATTCCGTCAATTATAGTGGATAACAATGCGGGGCAATTGGGGACGGAAAGAGAAATCATTTGACCGAACATATAAAACACCGCGATTGTTCCGCCTACAAAAAGAATGCTGTTTATAGCAGAAAACATACAATCATTTAAAAGATTTTTTCGTTTTTCAACACTTATATTTGGAAGGGCAACAAAAGCTTTTTCGATAAGGATTTTCTTTTTTTTCACATAAAGCAGGCCGTTTAATAGTGCACCTAATATAACGCTAATTAAGATAATTAAGCCTATTTTTTGACTTTCGAAAAATGCCGAGATTGTCCCCATTACAAAAATTGGACCAGCAAAATTACAAAATCCGCATATTTCGCCGCATTGGTCGGCGGTAAAAACGCCTTTTTCTGTCAGTTCGCATGCGGTTTTTACGCCGACGGGGTAACCGCTTAATAGGCTTACCAAAAACACGTAGCTTGCTTCATCAGGCACTTTAAAAAACCTTGTCAACGGCTTAAAAATTCTTTTGACAGCATCTAAACAATCTAATTCTATTAAGAGTTTTGACAAAAAGAAAAAGGGAAAAAGACAGGGCAACACATTTAGCGCCCATACTCTTAACCCCTCAAAGACAAAACCGACGTATTTGTTGGGGTTAAATAAAAACACCACCATTACAGCTAATATCGCCGCCGACAACAACCAA
>CALLXO010000165.1 GCA_937875645.1 uncultured Clostridia bacterium | reverse complement strand
ATAAGCACTATTATTATACCTTCCTGCCCAAGAGTTTTTCTGTCCTTTAAGAGGGTTTGTCCCACGTCGCCGACTGCTAAACCGTCCACCAAAACATTGCCGCTTGGCACTTTGCCTTTAATGGCAATTTTGCGGACAGTAACCTCTACCACATCGCCTATTTCGGGAATAACAATATTCTCCTCCTTAGTGCCTAAAGATTGCGCCAAACGGGAATGCTGACTTAAATGGCGATATTCCCCATGAACAGGTATAAAGAACTTTGGCTTAAGCAAGGAATGCATAAGTTTAAGCTCCTCACTGCAAGCGTGACCGGATACATGAATATCCGCTATGCTGCTATAAATTACATTTGCGCCCAACCTATAAAGGTTGTTGATAACTTTATAAATATCTCGTTCGTTGCCAGGAATTGCACTTGCCGAAATTACTATTGTGTCATTTTTGCCTATATTGAGTTTGTTAAATTGACCGCTTGCCATGCGTGTAAGGGCGCTCATAGGTTCTCCCTGCGTGCCGGTGGCTAAAATACATATTTGATTGTCGGGGATTTTGTCCACTTTTTCGATATCGACCATATCATTTTCGTCATAGGTGAGTATCCCCGCCTTGCGTGCCGTATCCACTACTCTTATCATGCTGCGTCCCCCCAAAGCAATTTTACGACCACTTTCCTTTGCGATATCGATAATTTGCTGTATTCTGTCAACGTTGGAAGCAAAGGTGGCTACAATCATTCGCCGTCCCGAATTTACCACAAAAACCTTTCTTAATGTGTCGGAAACAACCACCTCGCTCATGGTGTACCCTTGTCTTTCGACGTTTGTTGAATCAGCCATAAGCAGAGCAACACCGTTTTTGCCTATCTCGGCTATACGGTGAATATCCATTATATGACCTCCGCTCGGTGTGTAGTCTATTTTAAAGTCACCTGTGACAAATACCGTGCCAACAGGCGTTTTGATAGCTATAGCCATGCTATCCGCTATGCTGTGGCATACATGAACAAATTCCGCCTTAAAACAGCCTAAAGTAAGCTGTGTACTTTCGTCCACTTTGTTTAGCTTGTAGTTTTCGAGTTTTTCTTCAACCAGCTTATTTTCCACCATAGCTAACGTCAACCTGCTGCCGTAAACGGGGACGTTCAGTTCCTTCAACAAATAGGGGACACAACCTATATGGTCTTCGTGACCGTGCGTTAATAACAGTCCGCGAATTTTATTTTTATTTTCCCTCAAATAGGTTATATCGGGTATTACAACATCGACGCCGGGCATTTCTGCCGTCGGAAAAGAGCTGCCGGCATCGACAATTATAATGTCGTTGCCGTATTCAAATACGGTCATATTTTTGCCTATTTCGCCTACGCCGCCCAAAAATATTACTTTAAGCTTTTTGTCCGCCTTGCCTTTTTTTGTTACATTACCTGCCTTGTCAGGTTGCGTATAAATAAACTCATCTTTTGCGGAAATTGCGTGGTCATTATTGACATAATTGACTTGAGTTGCATTAGTTTGTGTTGTATTTGTTTGTTTGTCGTTAGATTGCAAATAATGAGCAAAACTGGGGCTTTTCTGTTTACGATTGCTTTTATCCGTCTCATAAACTATATTAGCTTCCTTTTGTTTTTTACTTTTGTTAGCCTTATAATTATTACTTTTTTGCTTCTTAATATTTTCTTTATTAGTAGCATTGGCTGTTTTAACAGCAGCTTGCTTATTCTTCTGCTCTTTTTTGCTTTTATAATTCTTCTTGTTACTTATTGTGTTACTGTTTTCCATATATATATTATAATACATATATTCATTATTGCCAAACACTTTTTGTCACAAAACACTAAAAATAATTTTATGTTATAATGGCAATATTATAAGCAAAATGTATTTTTATTTAACAAATCCACACTATATGGTAATTAAAAATAAGTAATATTTAATAAAAACACAATTACCGTTTTTGTGCAGTTTGACTGCATAATTTTTGCATAATATATAGTTCGTAAATAAAAATTATTTTTGTTGACGAGACTGTTATAAGGTTGCTTTTTTTAAGCAAACGTGTATAATATTAAGTGGCTGAGT
>CALLXO010000164.1 GCA_937875645.1 uncultured Clostridia bacterium | reverse complement strand
GTGGAATAATAAATTTTACATCAGCTTTGTATATATTTGACCTAAAACTTTTTGTCGTGCCGTATCAAAGTATCACTTAACCTGTGGCTTATTCTATAAAATCAAGAAAAAAAGAACAATAAAATGATTCTAATGTAAAAAATATGTGGTAATATCTTGAAATTTGATGACAAATGACGTATAATTGTTTATACAAAGGTATTCGTTTAGTAAATAGGAGAAAAAGATGACAGCAAAAACTATGCTTGTCGTTGACGACAACAAAATTAATAGGGCACTACTTGCAAATGTTTTTAAAAAAGAATACAGTATTTTAGAGGCGGAAAACGGAGTTGAGGCATGGGAACTGCTACAGCGCTATGCTGATTCTATCGATATTGTATTGTTAGACATAAGGATGCCTCTCATGAACGGCTACACGGTGATACAAAAAATGAAAAGCGAGCCGTCTTTGAGTGATATCCCCGTGGTTGTAGTCAGCGGTCAGGACGATGTCGAAAGCGAATTAAAAGTTTTGGATTTAGGCGCTTCGGATATGCTGGTCAGCCCTTTTGACCCCAGAATAATAAAACAGCGTGTTAAAAACATAATCAATGGCCGTTTAGCGGAAAAATTTAAGATAGAAAACGCATTACTAAGAGAACAAACACAGGCGCAGGTTCAGCTTAAAGCAATTATGGATAATATGGTGGGCGGCGTGGCAGTTATCGAAGTTGTGGGCGAAGACCTAAAGGCTATTTTTCTAAGTGACGGATATCATAAATTATGCAGCACTGCGTTAAGCACTTCAGGAAAATACAAAAAAAATTTCCTTTGGGACATGCAACAGGAAACACAAGCGGAATTTATTAAAAAATTTAGAGCAGGTTTATCCAGCAACAAGCCTTTTGATATCGAATACAACACCGTCAACAAAAAAGGTCAAAACTTATGGTTGCAGATGCACGGAGTAAGCATTGATTATCCCGACAAAGAAAACCCCGTAATAATTGCCGTCTTTACTGATGTATCAGGTTTAAAGACCACCGAGCAAGAGTTAAGAGACAAAACAGTGCAGTTGACTGCATTAATGCAGAATATACCCGGAGCGGTCGTGTTGTTTTCTATTAACGAAAACCGTATAAATGCTGAATGTATAAATGAAGGTATCAACGAGCTTTACGGGATAACAAATGAGGAATATAACAACGCTTTTTTTGTTGATTATGATAAAAAAAGCTCTTATGGTTTTCTTTCCAATCAAGACAGGGACAAGCTTATTGTTAAGTTTAAAGATGCCAAAGCCAATGAGCCTTTTGATATTCGGTATGGATTCAAAAGAAAAGAAGGAAATATCGTATGGACTTTTTTAAGGTGCATTCATCTTCATACAATTGACGATGTACCATATTATTATGGGATACTATTAGACGTTACAAATGAAGTTGATTTTGAGGACGAAAGAAATGCCGCAATTAAGGAA
Source organism: uncultured Clostridia bacterium (assembly GCA_937875645.1). GTDB lineage: Bacteria > Bacillota > Clostridia > Christensenellales > CAG-314 > SFEB01. The sequence continues at coordinate 11,295 of CALLXO010000164.1, read as the reverse complement.
TTGACTTATCGGGCAAATTACGATATCGCCACAGGGGTGTACAACCGCCGTGCTTTTTTTGATGCCGTCACCAAAAAATTGTTGACATGTTTTGACAAAAAGTTTTTACTTATTCGCACAAACATAGTACAGTTTAGAAGTATAAAAGAAAAGTACGGCATAGCTTTTTCCGACATGATACTGATGGAAGTAGTGTCCGCCATAAAAAAATACGCAGATAAGCGAAAGGGCATATACGGCAGGTTGGACAGCGACAATTTTGCACTATGCATGGCTGTTGACGATTTTAACGCAGACGAGTTTTTAACGGAATTTGACAATTCTATTAAAGATATTGTGAGCAAAAGAAAATTTCTGATAAATTTTGGGGTATGCGAATTTATTAATAATAAGACCTCTGTTTCTCAAGTGGCGGACTATGCAAATATTGCAATAGAATCCATCAAAAATGTTTTTAAAACGAGAATAGCTTATTGTGACGACAATTTGCGTATGCAAATTGAACGTGAGCAGGAAATTGTAGACAAAATGAACGCCGCACTGGAAAGGGGCGAGTTTGAATTTTATTTACAACCTATTGTAAGTTACGGCAGCAACAAAATAATCAATGCCGAAGCTCTTGCGCGATGGAGGACTATCGACAGGATGATTCCTCCGTCGGAATTTATACCGATTTTTGAAAGAAATGGGTTTATCGGCACATTAGACGAGCATATTTTTGAGCAGGTTTGTATCTACCAAAGCGAGAGGATTAAAAATAACAAAAAGACAGTACCAATATCCGTTAACTTGTCGCGCGCCAGTTTGAGTTACGAAAGATTGCCAGATGAAATTTACGAGACTGCAAAAAAACACGGTGTACCCACCGATATGGTGAAGTTTGAAGTTACCGAAACTGCTTACAACGACAATCCCGAACAATTAGTTAGCGTGGTTAAAAGGCTTCAGAATTATGGATTTACCATTATGATGGACGACTTTGGCAGCGGATATTCTTCATTAAACACCTTAAAGGATTTACCCATTGACGTGCTTAAAATTGACATGTGCTTTTTAAGAGATATGGAAACTAACGCTCGTGCGGGCACAATTTTAACAAGTATTGTACGCATGACAAAATGGTTGGATATACCTATCGTGGCAGAAGGTGTCGAAACTTATAATCACGCTAATTTTTTAAAAAATATTGGCTGTGACCATATGCAGGGTTATTTGTTTAGCCGTCCTATCCCCGCCGATGAATTTAATTTGTTGATGGACGAATCAGTAAAACTAAGTATCGAAAAGGATAGTATTGTTGACTACCGTCAAGATACTGATTATGACACGTTGTTTAACGGTAACGAAACGTTAGCAAAACTGTTGAATAGTATTGTGGGCGGCATAGGTCTTTACGAATACAATAAAGGCCGCATGGAGGCACTAAAGGTAAACGATGGATATTTTGAGATTTTAGGCAATAATGCTTTTGAGTATTATCAGTCAAGCAAAAACGTCTTAGAATGGTTTGATAAAAAACATCGCAACCTGCTTGTAAACGCCATCGAAAAATCAATAAATAGCGGCGCAGCGACAGAAGTAGAAGTATTGCGCAACGTTACGGAAAAAAAGTCAATATGGATAAAGGTAAAAACGTCTTGTTTAAGCAAATCAGAGGATAAAGCTTTAATATGCTGTTGGATAAGCGATATTACTTCGCAAAAAATAAACGAGTTAAAAGTTAAGGAAAATCAAATATTTTTGCAAAACCTTTATTCGACATTGCCTTGCGGCATTGTACAATGGAAAGTTACAAGCAAATCCTTTGAGCAGCTTCCGCTGTACAGTTATAACAAAAAAACTTGGGAGATATTAGGTTATTTAAAAGAAAGTGATTTTATTAAAAACAAGACACTTTGCAATACATTAAATATCGCTCAAATAGACAAAGAGGTTGTAATAAAAAAATTGAGCGATCTAACTGATAAAAATAAAGTTATCAGCACCGAAGTGCGGTTTAAAAAAGCAAACAGCGGAAAAATTGGTTGGCTTAGACTCAGTGCTCAAATAATAGATGATAATGACACGAAACTTTTGCAAGTTAATTTTACTGACATAACAGAGGAGAAGGAATCGGCACACAATAAGGAGCTGACAAAATACGGTCAAGTGCTATTTAACGTATTTGACGAGATATGCGAGTTTAATTGTGTTAATAATACCAGCACTAAAATATTTTCTAAAAATAGCAGCAAAATTAATTTAACTGTGGCTTTAGATTATTCTATAAAAACTTGGGCAGACACCGTAGTAAACGAAAAGTACAGCAAAAGGGTAAGGGAGTTTTATATAGATTGTATATCGGGAAAACTCGATTTAGAAAATAACAATACAATAGAATATACATTAAAAAACGACGATAATATGTGGCATTCTGCAACTATGCTGAAATTAAACGAAGGCGTATACCTCATGTGTATTAAGGATATCAGCAGACGTAAATTGTTTGAATTATCAGTTAAGCAGCAGCTTGAAAAGGTAAAGTTACGCCTAAACAGATTATCCAGCAAAAATTATCTTGCAGACAAAAAAATGATTTTATGTATTAGCAATGACCTTGAGCGGTTTAGCAAAATGAAGCCAAAATTAATGGACATGTACGACGTAAAGGGGGTTGATAATTATTGCGAAGCATACGGATTTGTTACAAGTCAAAAACCCGATGCTATTTTAATGGATTTGGATCTTGATTTTACGCAGGGTTTAGCATTTTTACACAAAATAAAAAATGATACATCCCTTTCGGGAGTGCCGGTGTTGGCTTGCACCGAAAAAACAGATAAAGAAACATATTATAAGATATTAGAAACAGGCGTAAATGATATATACGAAAAACCGTTGAGTCTTGACAATATTGTCAAAAAACTAAAAAACATATTATTACTTTGCGATAGCAACGCTCACAATGCAATAATAAATTCTCTCATCAACAATTTGCCAGGAGGCATAGGTGTTGTTGAAATAGGAGAAGAGATAAAACCTCTTTATATTAGTCCCAACATGGCACAAAAGTTTGAGTTGTCCGTTGAAGAGTTTATAGATACCTTTGAGGGAGGTATACAGAGCATTATATCTAAAAAAACCCATAACAATTTAATTGAAGCCGCAAAAAAAGCACAGCCGATAAGTACACAAATTCCGTTAAGTTTTCAAGGCAGACTCATCTGGATGTATCTAAACGGCAATTTTGCGTATCGTGACAACAGCAAGGCTGTATATTATATGTCCGTTACTGACGTGACACAACTACGGAAACAAAAAGTGCTTTTGGACAGGCAGGAGGAAGCATTTAAACTATTACTCGAAAATAATGCCTTTATGATGTTTGATTATGACGGTGTGGCGGACGAAATGACATTTTACATAAAAGACAAATGCAGTCAAAGGATGGTAAAAAAACAACATCAATTTCTTGAAAGATTTTTTGAGACAGAAATAATCGCCTCTGACAGCAAGAAAGAGTATTACAATTTATTTAAAAAAAGCTTAAAGAGCTTATTTAACGGTAAGTTAGAATATCGAGCAGATTTTAACGGTGCGGGGTATAGATGGTATTCCTCAACCTTTTTAAGCATCAGTGAGGAAGGAGGCAGGACAACACGCATTGTAGGCAGCATAGAGGATATGGAGGAACAAAAAATACTGGAGAAAAATTTTGGCTCTCTAAAAGCCCGATCGGAAATTGATAAACTAACAGACGTATATAACCGTGAAGCTATTGAGGAAAAAATTACAATATTTTTAGCAAAAAATACGCAAAAAGGTATATTTATTCTTTTTGATTTAGACGATTTTAAAAACGTCAACGATACATACGGTCACAGCAAAGGGGATATTCTTTTAAACAAGATGGCAGGTAGATTAAAAGATATTTTTGCAGGAAGCTTAATGGGGCGAGTAGGAGGCGACGAGTTTGTAATACTTATCTCCAATAGTGAGGACATAGGATATGTTGTGCATAAATTGAGGATTCTTAATGACGCAGCGGGTATAATAGCTAAAAAATCAAATTGGAAGGTAAAATGCACCATCAGCGCAGGAATAGTAATTTTTGACAGTAACTCAAAAGATTATCATCAATTGTTTGATAAAGCAGACGCCGCGATGTATTGTGCGAAAAATAATGGCAAGAATGGATTTAAAATAGTATAATATTATATATTCTATTGCCATATGATAAAAATATGGTATAATAAAAAGTAAGAGGTGAATCATGAAAAAATTATTATTAGTCTTTGTATTAATAATGTTGTTTACTTTTTCAGCAGGTTGTGCCGTCAATTCAAATACAAACACTTACAATATAAACGCTTATTGCTTGGATAACGAGCAGCTATTAGGCGCCAATAAAGTTATATCTATACAAAGCAGCAGCGGTTTTAATACTAATTTTGCCGATTATTCCGTATTGGTTAAAACATATGCGCAGTTTAAGGCGCTTTTAGCAAGTAGAGAGTTGCAAAATCCGCCCGATGCTTTTAACAAGCAAGCAAAAACATACACAAGCAAATACTTTGAGGACAACTATCTGATTATTATTGCTGACTGGCAACCGTCCGGCTCTATCAAGCTGACAGTAGACAAAATTACCATTCAAGGAAATACGGTTAATGTGCAGGTAAGTTCCCGCACTCCTAATATAGGCACAGATGACATGAGACTCTGGATATTCCTTATCGAGATAGATGCAAATCAACATTTAGAAAATATAACTTATCAAGTCACAGAAGGTATAAAAATTATTAAATAAGTATACACAACCAAACTAAGGAGGAAATTATGGATATTAAATTTTTTGAGTGCGTTCATTGTGGCAATATTATTGCGTTTGTTAAAGACAGCGGAGTAACGATAATTTGTTGCGGCGAAGATATGCAGGAGATTATCCCCAATACTATTGATGCTTCGTACGAAAAGCATGTGCCGGCAGTTACCGTTAACGATAATAAAGTGACGGTGCAAATAGGTTCTGAGCATCATCCTATGGTACCTGAGCATTACATAGAGTGGGTATGTCTTCAAACATCACAAGGGAACCAACGCAAAGTATTAAAGGCAGGAAATTTGCCGCAATGTTGTTTTAGGATATGCGACGGCGACAAGGTGGAAGCAGTATATGCATACTGCAATCTTCACGGTCTTTGGAAGGCGTAAACAATTTTTTTCAGTAAAAAAGGGCGTAAAATAGGGGTTGTCTTATATGAAGGCAGCTCTTTTAAATTGGATAAATTTTTGAAACAAAATAACAGACACTAATTAAAAAAGCGTCTATTTAATTAAGTGTTCTTTTGCGGCGCAAATAATCATGAACAAATATAATAGTAACAAAGATAATTATTATGGATAAAACAAGTATGCTAAAATTTCTCCATAATTCTTCTGGCAAAATACTGATAATTTCTAAATCATTGTAAAAAACCCAATTTGCTTTTCCATAAAAGAATAATCTATGAAAAGCATCAAACAGACTGCTAAAATCTATTGCTCCCCAAATTCCTATCGCGGCAAAAAAACCTATCAGTCCCAAAGCGGAATAAAATGCTGTGGTATGCTTGTTGCTGTTTAAACTAAGTTTTTTTGTTTTTACCAAAGTAAAAATAAGGATAATGCAGACTGCGCTTATGCCCAAAACCCAAAAATTTAAAGAAAATAATTTTTTTACGTCTTCAAAATGAGATATTGATTCCTCACTATGGGGCAAATCGCCTGTTTTAAACTGCTCGCCGTACACTAAGTAATCTATCATATCGTCATAAGCTGTCTTGATTGTTTCCTCACTGAAACCGGAATTTTCCGGCATATCTAACCATTTAATGTTCCAATAATAAAAAGGTTTAAAAAGTATAGGTACAGCTATCGCAAAAGTTACGATAAACAAAGCTATACCTACGCCTAATATTATTTTAATTATAGTTTTAGCCAATATTTTTCTCCTTAAATATATTTTTCTGAAATAATTTCTTCGATGATATCCTTTTCAGCTATTAAAAGCCGATAATTCTTTTTTGTGTCCTCGTCAATTACACCTTTTCTTAACCTTTCAACAATCAAGCAGATGGCATCATACATTTTAGTAAGCCCCATATTGCCTAACATTCCTTTTAGATTGTGAGCATACTCAAAGGAGTCTTTTTTGTTGCCTTCCTCTAAAGAGAACCCCAGCTCCTTATAAGTTTTTTCTTCAATAGCATAAGGAAGCAAGGAGAGATACAAGTTTTCGTCTGCCGAAAAACGGTTTAAAGCGCCTTCTGTGTCGTTGCCCTTTTCTTTTAGCTTTTTAAGCAATTTATTCATTATTATTTCCCTCTAAAACAAATTCCGCTAAAGTAGAATAAAGCAAATCCGGCTCGATAGGTTTTGACAAGTAGGCGGTCATTCCGTACATTTTAGATTTTTCGATATCTTCCTCAAAAGCGTTTGCGCTCATTGCAATAATAGGAATGGTTTTTGCGCTTATGTTTTTCATTTGTCTAATAGATCTTGTAGCGGTAAGACCGTCCATAACAGGCATTCTTATATCCATAAGTATAACGTCATAATAATCGGGAGGCATTTGCGCAAACATTTCTAGTGCTATCAAGCCGTTTTCTGCCAATTCGACATTCATATTTTTTGAGTTTAGCAACTTTTTGGCAATCTCGGCATTTAAAAGCTGGTCTTCCACTAAAAGCGCTCGTTTGCCTGAAAAATCAATATTTTCCACCTTAAAGGAATTATTGACAGGTTCTTTCTCGCAGTATATCTTTTCGAAGGTGGACAACAAGCTGTCTTTAAAAAGAGGTTTAGAAATAAGCATATTGACACCGGCTTTTTTTGCTTCTTTTTCGATGCCCAACCAATCATAGGCAGTGATTATTATTATGGTAATATCCGGTCCGACAATTTTTCTTATTTCTTTGGCTGTTTGTATGCCGTCCATATCGGGCATTTTCCAATCAATAAAAATAACGTCATAATCATCCTTTGCTTTCCTTTTAGCAAGCACCCTGTCTATTGCTTCTGCTCCACTCGTCACCCATTCGGCTTGAATATTTATATCCCTCATAATTTTTACAGTATGCTGACATACAAGAATGTCATCGTCCACAAACAGCGAAGACAATTTTTCAAAAGGGATAGCGGACTTGCTTCTGTTAAGCTGCTTTGTTTCCTCCGTTACGCCCAATTTGACAGTTACCGTAAACTCGCTACCTACTCCCTCTATGCTGTGCACATTGATTTCACCGCCCATAAGCTCGACATAATTTTTACATATAGCAAGCCCCAGTCCTGTTCCGGTGTAACTTGCACTACTGTGCTGTTCTTGACTGAAAGACTCAAATATATGAGGTAAAAAGTCTTTTCCTATGCCAATACCCGTATCATTAACGGTAAAATTTAAGAGGGCATAATCTTTTGTCAGTTTTTCCTGATTGATAATGAGCTGTACTTTGCCGCCAGCAGGCGTAAACTTTATGGCGTTGCCCAACAAGTTGACAAGAACCTGCTGAAGTTTTGTAGCGTCACCAAGATAAAAATCCTCAGTATAACTGGTAATAAGATTGTCGTATGTTATGCCTTTTGCCGTTGCCTGCGGATAAATTAATGTGTTTATACCGTTTACAAACTCCTCAAAAGGTATTTTTTCTTTTTTAATAATAACCTTGCCGCTTTCTATTCTGCTCATATCTAAAATGTCATTTATAAGCGAAAGCAAAAACCGTGCGGAAATGCCTATCTTTGACAAACAGTCACTAACTTGTTCGGCATCAAATACCGATTGCGCACCAATAGCTGTCATGCCAATAATGGCATTTAAGGGGGTGCGTATTTCGTGACTCATACGAGACAAAAACTCACTTTTTGCAACGCTTGCTTGTTCTGCCTGCATTAGTGCGGTCTTTAAAATTTCCTTCTGTCGATTTTCTTCCTCAAAAAGCTCAGTTACTTCTCTTCGAGTGTACAAAATTTGGTTTCTGTTTTGCTCGAGATAAATGTATCGCCACTGCAAATATCTTTCCTTACCGCCTATTTTTTTTGTTTTATAAGTTAACGTAACATTATCCTTAGTTTTTAATGCGTTGACGATGTGTTCTAACTGCAATTTTATAAGACTTTCCTCTAAATTATCTCCTTCGAGTACGCTTTTAACTACAGCTTTATAGTGTTCGTTATACAAGCTGCCCTCAAGCGGCACATGCTGCGTACCTGCTTTTGCGTTTACGTAATCAATTTTGCCGCTATTGCAGTTGATAGCGCCTATTATTAAATAGTCATTGTCTACTATTCGGTCTATTACCGCTTTTGAAGTTTTTTCCTTATTTATGTCTATTGCGTAGATGAGCCCTTCAATGTTGTGTGTATAGGGGTTTTCTGTCATTTCTATACATATCTTAATCCACCTAAGCTGCTTCTGCCCGTTAAGCCTATAGCGAATTTCTAAACTGGGGGATATGTCTCCGGCGGCATAAAGCTCTAATAGCCTTTTTCGGTTGAATATCGATTTGACCAATGCTAAGTCTTGTTGGTCGGCAACATTACTGTAAATATGCTCTAAAAAATCATCCATGGTGCCGCTTTTTTTGATAGAAAAATAATTATTGTTAACGGGCTGAGCATCGCCGCAAGTGTTTTTGGTGAGATTAAGTCTAAAAGAAGCTATTATGTTTTTAAAAATGAGTTTTCTGAAACTGTTAAAGGACTGATACCTTTCCTCTGTTTTGACGGTTTCCGCTATGGAAATACTGCTTCCTATTGCTTTTAAGGGGTTGCTGTCACTATCAAAAATTGCAGTAAGGGATACCGTGTACCATTCCCATTTATCCGATAGAGTATGTTTTTTGCGCAAGCGCATTGATGCGGATTTTTCTCCGTTAAAAATTCGGTAATATATATCTCTGTGTTTGCCGATGTCGTCGGGATGAGTAAGATTTTCGTCAAAACCTTCCGGCACATTTTCAATAAGTCTGATGTTGCCGTAAAAACGGCGCAGCTCGTCTGTTTGTATCAGGCGGCGGTCTTTTATATCTACTTCCCAAAAATACATGCCTGCTTGCTGACACGCTATCTGAAACCGTGTTTCGAGGTCCTTAAAAGCGTCGGTATTTTGTGCTGTTGCAAATGCGCTTACGGGTTTACCTTGTTCGTCATAAAAATTTGTAAGGTTAATTAGCAGCCACCAAGAACTGTCCCCGCTGTTTATTCGGATTTCCTTTTGCGAAAAGGGTTTGCCTAATCGCATGTCTTTATACAGCGATAAATAATCTTGCACGCTTTCGGGGCTGATTAAGCCATTCTTAATTGCCTCTTCGGGAGTGTGTGTGGCAGAAGGAAGCCCTATTTCGTTTACGGTGCGCATGTCGCATACGTTTAAGTTGTTTTCGATGTTATATTCCCAGAAATAAAGTTTGCTGTGGTCAATTGCAGCAACCAACTTTTTTTGCGATTCTGCATATTGAAGTTCCTTCGCTATTAAGTCAGAAATATCTGTATGTGTACCGTAACAGATTACACTTCCGTCAGTATCCTTAACAAAAGTGTTTACTGTTTTAAGCCATACATAATGACCCTCCTTATGTTTAAAACGGTAAGTAGTTTTTATTTCGTCTTTCTCGTCATTATTAGCAATAACTTCTCTTAAATGATTTATGTCATCAGGAAATATATAGTTTTGGCTGTTGCCATTATAAATGTCATCTATTATTTTTGTTAATTCTCGGGTGGTATAGCCTAAAATTTTGCAAAAATTGTTGCTTACAAATTCAAGAGCGGTTTTTTCTGCCTTTTTTCTGCCAACGGTAAAACCGCCCGACATATTATGCAGCAGAGTATTGTAGCGTGTGGCTACTTCATCCATAGTTTTTTTGAGTTGTTTTTGTGCAAAGGAAAGAGGAAAATATTCCTTATCCTTTTGTAAAGATGTAGGCACGGAATTGTGTATTATTTGAATTTTAAAACCATCAGGTGTATTAACTAAATCGCAAACACATCTAACATCTAATGATGCGTCCACTTCTCCAATATGCGTTATGTTGCAAAAAATTATAACAGAAACATAATCTTGAGAAAAAGAAAATTCCTGCTCGGAAAGTATTTTTAAGCGGTAGGGGTGCGGGTCAATATCAAACTCTTTTGCCAAATACTCTTTAATCGCCTGTTTTCCGCTTGCTCTTTCCCATAGGGAAGTGCCTATCCATTCCGCACTGTCCGTTAAGTAGGATAATGTTTTGTTTAGTGAACGTTTTTCGAAACAATTAATCAAAAACTCTTTTACCAGTTGTGACGCTTGCGCATCGTTTATTAAGCTACCCATAAAACTCTCCTATTTTAACTTTGGTAAGGACGGAGTATGTATATAGACATTTTAATTGCTTTTCACCTTTTTGTCAATAAGCATGGATAGTTGAAAGGAGTCACATTTTTGCTTTTAATATTTAGTGTATATATTATTGTTATTGAATATAGCGGGAGGCATAATACTCGTGATACCGTACATTATAATAAGGAATACTATTAAAGCGTAAATGAAAAGTATAAACTCTTTATACAAACGCACATTTTTTCTTGTATTTATAAAGGAAAAATAAATATAATATTATGACGAAAAATGCTGAAAAAATGCTTGACATACAAAAGGATAACAGATATAATGATGCCCGTTGCCCTCAAAAAAGAGGTTAACAGATTTTTTACCCTTGCACATAATAAACAAAATGTTCATACGGTTTTAATAAAAATTTTCAGGGCTAAAAACTTACTAAAAAAGTATAAAAAACTCGAAAATAATTAAAAAAACAGTTGACAACAAAAAAGGCTTGTGGTAAGATATGTAGGCTGTCGGTTGAGGCTGACGGCAAAAAACCAAAGAACCGCCGATAAGTGCGGGGTAGAGGACATTGACAACTGCATAACATCAAACATGATGAAAGAGTATTAAAATATAATTTATAGAGTTAATATGCAATACAATTTAGTTTATTGTGAATTAACCGAGAGATTATAAGAGTAATCAAGGACAAATCTTATGTATATTGATTTTATATCAAGATACGTAGAAATACGATCAAGCTACAAAGAGCGTATAGGTGGATGCCTTGGCACTTGGCGCCGAAGAAGGACGTGACTAACTGCGATAAGCTACGGGGAGTGGTAAATACACATCGATCCGTAGATTTCCGAATGAGGAAACTCACTATGTTGAAGACATAGTATCTTTACACGAATAAAATAGTGTATTGAGGGGAACCCGGAGAACTGAAACATCTTATTATCCGGAGG
>CALLXO010000163.1 GCA_937875645.1 uncultured Clostridia bacterium | reverse complement strand
ATAATTTTTACGGCTAACTGTAGGAGGCAAAGAAATGGATATAGCAAAACAATTATCGGAAGAATTTGATTTAAATTCCCTTTATGCTCAAAACATCATCAGTTTAATTGACGAAGGAAATACAATACCTTTTATTGCGCGTTACCGCAAAGAAATGCATGGTAACTGCGATGACCAAATTTTAAGGAGTTTTGCCGATAGGTTAGGATATTTACGCAATCTTTTAAAACGCAAAACAGAAGTGGCAGATAATATTACGGCGCAGGGCAAAATGACAGACGAAATTACTATTGCGCTTTTTAAGGCGCAAACACTTACCGAAGTGGAAGATATTTATCGACCATACAAACAAAAAAAGAAGACGCGCGCCTCCGTTGCTAAGGAGAGAGGTTTAGAGCCGCTTGCCGAGGTTATTTTTGAGCAAGAGACAAAAGAAGATATTTCTTTGTTGGCAAAGCAGTATGTTGACGAAGAAAAGGGGGTTGCCAACGAAGAGGAAGCAATAAATGGCGCATGCGACATAATAGCAGAAATTATCAGTGATGATGCCGAAATGCGAAAGGTACTACGTGAATATTTGACCAGTGATGGCGAAATAGTAACGACGATTAATGCCGAGCAACCAGAGGCAAAGACATATGACATGTATGCTGATTACCGTGAAAAAATAAATAAAATACCCAGCCACAGAGTATTGGCTATCAACAGAGGCGAAAAAGAAGATTGTTTAAAGGTTGGTATTCAAGTGGATAGCGAAATAGCTTTAATAAAATTGCAAGCGAGGTTTGTAAAAAAGGAGAGTACAACAAAGGAATGGATGTTAAAAACCTTAAAAGACGCTTATGACAGGCTAATTTTCCCTTCTTTAAGCCGTGAGGCAAGGAGTAGTTTGACGGAAATGGCGCAAGAGCAGGCAATAAAAATGTTTAAGGTCAATTTAAAACCTCTTCTTATGCAACCTCCCCTTAAAAATAAAATAATCCTTGCCCTTGACCCCGCTTATCGTACCGGTTGCAAAATAGCAGTTATTGACAAAAAGGGAAACGTTTTGGATACAACGGTAATTTATCCTACCCCTCCTCAAAACAGAACGGAGGAGTCAAACGCTGTGCTTACCGCCTTAATAAAAAAACACAATGTTGAGGTAATAAGCATTGGCAACGGCACGGCAAGCAAAGAGTCGGAAATCTTTGTAGCTAATTTAATCAAAACTCTAGACCGCAAGGTAAGTTATGCGGTGGTAAACGAGGCGGGCGCAAGCGTTTATTCGGCAAGCAAATTAGGAGCGGAGGAATTTCCGAAATATGACGTATCTATTCGTAGTGCAGTAAGCATAGCACGCCGTCTCCTTGACCCTCTTGCCGAACTCATTAAAATAGACGTAAAAAGCATAGGAGTAGGTCAGTATCAGCACGATATGCCGCAAGGCAGATTGACAGATGTTTTAAATGGCGTGGTAGAGGATTGCGTAAATAGCGTGGGAGTGGATATAAATACCGCAAGCCCCAGCTTGCTGAGCTTTGTATCGGGATTAAATGCGGGTATTGCAAAAAATATCGTTGAGTACAGAAAAAACAATCATTTTACCGATCGAAAGCAATTGCTAAAAATACCTAAGTTAGGGGAAAAGACTTTTACGCAATGCGCAGGATTTTTAAGAATAAACGACGGGGAAAACGTTTTGGATAATACTGCCGTTCACCCCGAAAGTTACGATGCTGTCAACAAGCTGTTGCAGTACTTTAATATGACCAAAGAGGACATAAAAAATGGCAATGTAAAAAGTTTGCGCCAGTTAGTGGAGAGTGAGGGAATTCAAAAAGTTGCTGACAGTATTGGTATTGGCGTTATGACATTAACGGATATTATTGACGAGCTTATTAAACCGGGCAGAGATGTGCGTGACAGTCTTCCTGTGCCAGTACTCAGGAGTGATTTATTAGACATAAAAGACTTAAAAGAGGGCATGGAGTTAGACGGCGTTGTACGTAACGTCATTGATTTTGGAGTATTTGTCGATATTGGCGTTCATCAAGACGGATTGGTGCATATAAGCGAGATAGCAGAAGGATATATTAGTCATCCCTCTCAAGTTTTATCTGTTGGTGACAGGGTGCATGTAAAAGTATTAGGCGTGGATACTCAAAAAAACAAAATAAGTCTAACTATGAAAACCACTCAATCGCCTTACGGTAAAAAACAAAAGGAACAAAGCGGCGGCAAAGGTATTAATGTAAATAGGACAGCAAAAAACAAGCAAGAAAATAATCTTGATGATGCATTAAAGCGTCTTGCTTCAAGATTCAGCCACAAAAAATAGATTGTTGTTTGTGTTTTTTAAACGAACCCACAATCAATAAAAGAGGTCAAAATTGATTACTATAAAACAAGTAAAGAAGGAACAAATTATTAATTTGCGACGTGATATTTTGCGGGAGGACACTGGTCTAGGTGCAGATTTTGAAGGAGAGGACAAGATTGGTACTATTCATTTAGGCTATTTTGACGAAAAGGAAAAAATAGTAGGGTGCGTTACTATGCTTGTTACCGCTCGCACAGACTTAACAGGCATTCCTCAATATAGACTCAGGGGTATGGCGGTGGAAAAAGAACAGCAAAACAAGCAAATTGGCACCGCTCTTATTAAAATGGCGGAATTTACCGCATTAAACAATGAAGTAACTTGCCTTTGGCTAAACGCACGGCAAAATGCAGTAGATTTTTACCTTAAATACGGGTTTAAAATAATAGGTGAGCCTTTTGAAATAGAAGGTATTGGCACTCATTTTCAATTGGTAAAATATATTAGCGAAGAAGGCTGTAAGTGCTGCGGGTAGTTGTTAAGAAACAAGACCGCAACCATTGTATAGCAATAAGGTAGATATATTGGTGCGACTGCTGCAAAACTTTTAGGTAAATTCAAATAAAATAAAGTATAAAACAACCGCTTTTGTAAAGTAAAAATTTGTCCATCTTCTTAAGGGCATTTTAATATTTTAGAAAGCGTTTTTAATGTGTTAAAATTAGATAACGATAGTTAGATAAATGCTGCAAAACTAAAAAAAGATAGGTTTTTTTGATGTTAAAAAACCAAAAAAAAGATAATAGACAGGTGTAGGTTAATCTAAAACAAAAAGTGGCGTAATTTAGTTTGACATTGACAAAATAAGTGTTAAAATATAGTCGGTAGAGATTGGGGTTTTGCAAAAAACCGCTAAACAAAGTACAAAAATTTATCATATACTATTCAAGGATTATACTTAAAAGGACAAAATTATTATGAAGAAAGTTGCTTTTACAGAAACGGTATTAAGGGACGCTAACCAATCCCTTATAGCCACAAGACTTCCCTTTCACAAATTTGAATCTGTCTTGCCCGTTATGGACAAGGCAGGTTATTATTCTGTGGAATGCTGGGGCGGAGCCACCTTTGACAGCTGTTTGCGTTTTTTAAACGAGGATCCATGGGAGAGACTTCGTAAAATTCGCGCACTTATGCCCAACAGCAAATTGCAAATGCTACTTAGAGGTCAAAACCTCTTAGGTTACAAGCATTATCCTGATGATGTGGTCAGGAAGTTTGTGCAAAAGAGTGTCGAAAATGGTATAGACATTATAAGGATTTTTGACGCACTCAATGACACGCGCAACATCAAAGTTTCTGTAGAAGAAGCTATTAAATGCGGAGCAACAGTAAGCGGCGCAATAAGTTATACCACCAGTCCTGTACATACCTTAGACAAATTTGTTAATGTAGCTCAGGAAATGAAAAAAATGGGCGCATCTACAATTTGTGTTAAGGATATGGCAGGTGTTATGGGTCCCCAGGAAGCATATGACATAACCAAAGCATTGAAGGAAAAAGTCGGTTTGCCTGTTATTTTACATACACATTGCACAACAGGTTTAGCGTTTATGACTTACTTAAAGGGTATCGAAGCAGGCGCAGACGTTATTGATACGGCGACAAGCTGCTTTAGCGGCGGCACCAGCCAACCCGCTACCGAAACGCTTGCTCACGCACTGACACAGTTAGGTTATCAGGTAGACTTAAATACAGATATTGCTAAAAAAGTAAACGACCACTTTAAACCTATACGTGACGAATACTTAGCAAACGGCATGTTGATGTCTCGCACATTAGCAACGGATACTGATGCATTAAGCTATAAAGTACCCGGCGGAATGCTTTCAAATTTGTTCAGTCAACTAAAGCAGTTAAATGCTCTTAACAGATTGGATGACGTATTAGAGGAAGTACCCAACGTACGTAAAGATATGGGTTATCCGCCTCTTGTTACCCCTATGAGCCAAATGGTGGGTGTGCAGGCAACTCAAAACGTACTTAACGGCCGTTATAACAGTATTGGCAAGGAAGTAAAGGCATATTTCCGTGGGGAATACGGACAGTCACCAGGCGAAGTAAATGCAGAATTACGCAAAAAAGCATTAGGCGACGAAGAGGCAATTACCTGCCGTTATGCCGACTTACTTAAGCCAGAATTTGAAAATGCAAAAAAACAACTTAAAGGCATAGCCAAAAATGACGAGGACGTTTTAAGCTATATAGCCTTCCCTCAAGTAGCAGAAAAATTCTTTGCTGACAGAAAAGCAAAGGAAGAAAATAGGGTGTCCTATACAATTGAAGAGGAGGAAGAATAATTTATATGAATTTTCTTTTATTGACAGCGGAAGATTTTACTATAGACGAAGTGCTTTTAGTATCACTGCTTAACTTTGTAATAATATTAATTGTATTGGGACTGCTTATCGGCGTTATTTACTTGCTACGTTATGCTTTGTTTGGGATGGAAAAGTCATCTTTGTTTAAAGGTAAGAAAAAGCAAGCGGTAGCTCAACCGGTAATAGCAAAAGCAAAAGGGAGTAGCGGCGAAATCTGTATTTACAATGTAAAACCGCGGGATGCCGCAATGGTTATGGCGATAGTAGCGGACGAATTAAAAACGCCGCTTAACCGTTTAAGATTTAAGAGTATAAAGCAAGTTACTGAGGGAGAGGAAAAAGATGAAATACAAGGTTAAACTAAACGACAGAATATACGAAGTCGAAGTGGAAAAAGGCAATGCTATTTTAGTTGACGAATATGAAGCTATAGCACAAAATATTCCAACAGCTGTTACCTCGCCGATGGTAGAAGCAACAACGCAAAAAACGAGTACAGTAAGTAGTAGTAGCGCTACAGCAAGCGCTTCTGCCGTGCTTAGTCCGTTGCCCGGCACAGTTATGGATGTTAAAGTATCTGTAGGTGATAGCGTTAAAAAAGGCGACGTTATATTGCTTATAGAAGCAATGAAGATGGAAAACGAGATAAACGCAAGCAAAGACGGCAAAATAACGGCAGTCTATGTAAACAAGGGCAGTAAAGTCGAGCAAGGCACTCCCCTTTATGTGTTAAGCTAAAAGGAGAAGTCGATGAGAATCTTACAAAGTATTGCCGATCTCTTTAAAAACTGCGGTTATATTA
>CALLXO010000162.1 GCA_937875645.1 uncultured Clostridia bacterium | reverse complement strand
ACGCCCTTGCTCTTAAGAAAATTTGCAGCGCTATATACGGCGGGATGCTCGGCGGCGCTGGTTACGATATTGCCCCTATAACCTCTAAGCGCACCAAACATAGCGGTGTTATCTGCTTCTGTGCCGCAAGAAGGAAAGGCAATTTCCCTTGACTCTGCCCCTATGAGATTGGCTATCCTTTCCCTTGCTTTTTGGATGTCTAATGCTACTTGAGTAGAAAAACGATTTAAGGCGGAAGGATTATAAAAATTGTCCACATTATATTTTTTTAGTATAGGAAGCAAATCTTCATCAAGTCTTGTAGTTGCTGCATTATCGAAATATTTTACTTTACTCATAAGTTCCCTTAGCTTTTCTGCCTAAACTTTTGAATGCTTATATTGTTTTAAACGTAGTAATATAAACTCTAAGTGTCTATTCAGTCAGTTTCTATAGTGTGTTGATAGTTCATTCGTTTAGCTTGCTATTTTCTCTTGTCATATTAAAACAGAGTATCCTTGTCCCTTAAGCATTTTAGTGACCGCGATAGCAAAGCAGTTCACCCTGTGGATATGGTGGCGTCCACGTTTCGGCGGAAAAAGAGTTCAAATTGGCAAAAATTTTTACTAAAAAAACAGCAAAAACTATTTTAGCGTTACTATGGTTACTCCGCTGTCGCCCTCGTTATAATTGCCCAACCTATACTCCGCAACATTTTTGTTTGTCCGCAAATAAGAATGAATTCCGTTTTTCAACTTGCCTGTGCCCCTACCATGAATTATCCTTACCTGTGCTACTCCCTGCATAAGGGCATCGTCTAAAAACTTATCTACATTATACAATGCTTCATCGACAGTTTGACCCAATAAATTAATTTCTGATTTTATCGGAGCTGTCCTAATTTGGCTTTTAGTAGGACTAACTTTTTGCTTCGGCTCGCTTGCGTCAACATAATTGTACGCTTCTCCCTGCTTGACCATCGTCACCATATTGTTGAATCTTACTTCTATTTTGTTGCCCTTGGGCAAGCCAGAAACTGTTGTAACTGTGTTTAATTTTTTTATATACACTTTATCGCCCATTTGTAATGTTTTTATATCAATGGGACTTCCCTCAAAAAGGTTATCTTCCTCAATATTAAAATCGTATTTTTTGTCATCTATTCTTTTTACGATGGAGCGCGCTTCAAACAAATCCTTATCTGTAAGAAAGCTACGCTTAGAAATTTCCTTTAATTGCTGCAAAAGTTCTGATGCTTCTTCCTTTGCCGAAGACACAATGCGCTTTGCTTCCGTCTGACTGCTTGACAACAACCTCTCTCTTTCCGCAACCAAAATTTTGTTTCTGTTTTTTGCCAAATCCAATTCCGCAGAAATTTCTCTCTTAATTTGCTCCAACTCGGACAACTGTTTTTCGTACTGCTGGCGTAAATTTTCCGCATTTAAAATAACCTTATCAAAAGCCTTTTTATCATCAGATACTTTATTTGCAGCATCAAAAATTATTTCTTGCTTAAGGCCTAATCTTTTTGCAATTTCTATGGCGTTGCTGCTACCGGGAATACCCATAACAAGCTTATAAGTCGGCTCAAAAGTCTTAACATTAAACTCCATACTTGCGCTCACCACGCCCGCTGTAGTAATAGAAAATTCTTTCAATTGACTGTAATGCGTTGTAATAACCGCTCTGCTGCCACTTTTAAGTACATATCCAGCAATGGAAAGTGCAAGAGCGCTGCCCTCGATAGGTTCAGTACCTGCTCCCAATTCGTCAAAAAGCACCAGACTGTTGGACGTTATTTTGTTTAAAATATCATTAATATTTTTTATGTGGCTACTAAAGGTACTTAAACTCTGCTGAATGCTTTGTTCGTCGCCAATGTCGCAGAAAATTTCATCAAAAACGGCAATTTGTGTGTTTTCTTCGCAGGGTAAAAAAAGTCCCGCATAAGCCAACAAGCAAAATAAGCCTACTGTTTTTAAACTGACGGTTTTTCCCCCTGTATTGGGGCCAGTTATTATTACCATTTTTGCGGTGTCACCAAAAGAAATACTTATAGGCACCACTGTTTTTGAGTCAAGTAACGGATGCCTGCCCTTATTTATCCTGATAATACCCTTGCTGTTTATTATAGGCTGAGTGCATTTGTTTTTATCTGCATAA
Organism: uncultured Clostridia bacterium; assembly: GCA_937875645.1. Lineage (GTDB taxonomy): Bacteria > Bacillota > Clostridia > Christensenellales > CAG-314 > SFEB01. Next base: position 65 of record CALLXO010000162.1, on the reverse strand, counting down.
ATTGCTTTTGCATAAATGCTGTCGATATAAGCTAATATTTGCTGATTTTCTATTAAATTATCGCT
>CALLXO010000161.1 GCA_937875645.1 uncultured Clostridia bacterium | reverse complement strand
CCGAAGATTACCCGTTAATTTCTTCGGTAGAAAAAAACACAGCAATAAAAATTTTACAGAGAGAACTAAAAGACACAATTGAAAAAACAATTTTTTCTGTTTCTACTGATGACAGCAGACCAACATTAAAGGGCTGTTTATTAGAGTTTGAAGGGTTAACACTAACAACGGTTGCTTTAGACGGATACAGATTAGCATTAAACAAAAAACCTCTTGAGGAAAAAACAGAGGAAAAAAGTATTATTATACCTTCGCGCGGTTTAGGGGAAATAGCCAAACTATTAAACGAGGACGATAGTTTAGCGCAAATTTATATTGACGAGAATTATGTGTTAATAGTTCTGTCTGATACGGTAATCACCGCACGCCTAATTAACGGCGAATTTATTAATTATAAACAAATAATACCGCAAGATTTTGTTACAAATATAGTTGTGGATAAACAACAATTTGAAGACAGTTTAGAGAGAGCAAGTTTACCCAGCCGGCAGGAAAAAAACAATCTTGTTAAATTAGAGATAAAAGAAAATATTATGAGCATAAACGGAACAAGCGAACTAAGCAATATCCGCGAAAATATAAGTATCAGTCTAAAAGGAAAAGACCTTAACATTGCCTTTAATGCAAGGTTTTTAGCTGACTGTTTAAGAGTTATTGGCAGCGAATTTATAAAAATTAGTTTTACTTCCTCTGTTTCTCCCACCATTATAACGCCGGGCGAAACGGACGAAAGCCTGTATCTTGTCCTTCCAGTTAGGATGATAAACTAAAAAAGCAGGAAAATAATTTTAAATTTCATTTCGATTGACAAAACTATAAAAACAAAATATAATAACACAGCATGTTTTTAAAACATATATTAGGAGCAAAATATGAAGAGGACATACCAACCAAAAAAAAGACAACGCAATAAAGTGCACGGCTTTCGTAAAAGGATGAAATCCGCAGGCGGAAAAAGGACAATTGCACGTAGACGCAATAAGGGTCGCAAAAAACTGACAGCTTAAGTTGAGAAAGATTTTTCGTATCAAAAGTAATTGGCAATACAGATACGTTTATAAAAAGGGTAGCGTTATAAAAAATAAAACGTTTACTCTTGTTTTTGTTAAAAACAACTTGCCCTTGCCAAAATTTGGGTTTAATATAACTACAAAATACGGAAAAGCAGTAAAAAGAAACAAGCTTCGTCGACAACTAAAAGAGATATGTCAAGAGTTAGCAAAAGATGTCTGCGGCGGTTATTACATTATTAAACCGCGTTTTAATTACGAAAATACTCCGTTTTTCTTTCAGTTAAAAACGGATATTATCCAATTAATAGAAAGAACACAAAAGGGAGAAAAAGGGCAATGAAGTACGTTTGCATTGCCTTATTAAAATTTTACAAGGCTACAATATCAAAGGTAAAAGGCAAGAAGTGTATTTTTACACCAAGCTGTTCGACATATGCGATAGAAAGTTTTAAAGAGCACGGTTTTTTTAAAGGCAGCTATTTAACTTTTTTGCGATTGATGAGATGCGCGCCGTGGGGAAAGGGTGGATTTAACCCTGTGCCCTACAATTACAAGGGAGACATAAAATGGTCTATTTGACAGCACTGTTAAATGTAGTTAATAACTGGTGGGAAGCAGTAAATAATATCTTTAACAACTGGGGGGTAATATTTACCGCCGGTATAGATTTTAATTTTACTGCAAAAACAAATTTTATTGCACGATTAATTATGGGACTGTATGAAGGGTTAAACAGCTATGGTTGGACAATAATTCTTTTTACTGTTATTTTAAGGACTATCACTCTGCCGCTGGATTTCTGGCAAAAACTGTCCATGAAAAAAAACAGCAGAATTATGCAAGACATGCAGCCTATTATGGAAAAAATAGACAAAGCGTACGGTGATGACGCACGTAGCGCAAACGCTGAAAAACAAAAAGTTATGAAAAAATACAAATACAGCCCTGCTGCAATGTGTTTACCCACTATTGTGACAATGGCTTTATTTATATTTATGTTTAGCGGTTTAAACAGTTGTTCGAGCGCACTTAATGTTAAAACCTATCAGAAAATGCAACAAACATATTTAACTGCCTATTCCGCTGTTTTAACAGAGCACGAAAATCATTTTAGCACGGTAAGTGACGGAGAAGGCGGATATGTGTTGTACAGTTACTATGCCACGCATAAAAGCGAATTTAGCGGCGCAGATGCAATAGCATTAAATCAAGGTTATTCTCAAATAATAAACGATGCAAAAACAGCGGGTAAGATTGCCGCAATACAAAGTTTTACTGACAATGCCGAAGGGTTTTTATGGATAAAGAGCTTGTGGAGAAGTGATAATTGGCAGAAAGTATTACCCAAAAATCTCTCGCAATTTACAACGGCTCTTTCGGGAAATAAAGATATCGACGGTCTTACAAACGAAATAATATACGACGACATATATCAGGCACTCTCTACGCCTCAAGACTATCTTTCAGGGGACGAATTAACACAAGCTAAAAAGTCATTGGGCTACGGTAAGGATCTATGGAACGGTTTATTGATTTTGCCTATTTTAGCTGTTGCTTTAAGCTTTGTTACAACGCTTATAAGCAACAAAACACAAGGGAATGTAGGCACAGGACAACAGGCGCAAACAGCAAAGAGTCAACAAAAAATAATGATGTTTATGATGCCTGTATTAATGGGTGTATTTGCTTTTACAAACCCCGCAGCTTTTGCGCTATATTTGGTCTCAAGCAGTTTAATAAGTATTATATATAATATTATTCAGACCCCCATTATTGATAAAATTTTAGCAAAGAGAGAAAGTGCCATTAAAAAAGAGGTCGGCTACAGGAGATAATAATGGAAAAAGTGATAGGCAGTGGCAGAACGCTGGAAAAAGCCATTAATGATGCGTTACTAAAATTAGGTTTAACAGCGGAAAATATTGAGTACGAAGTAATAAGTACTGGCGGCTTTTTCAAAAACTACAAGGTGAAAATGTGGAAAAAGCTAACGGAAGGCGAAAGACAGCGAGATTTTTTACAGCAAGTGCTAAACAAAGCAGGATTCAACCTTAATGTAAGTCTAAGCGAAAAGGATGACGAGATAAACCTTAACATAAAAGGAGAAGACAGCGCTGCTGTTATTGGTTACAGGGGGGATGTGTTAGACAGCTTACAACTGCTAACAAGTATTGCTGTTAGAAACAGCGAAAACAAGCATTTTTTCCTTGACTGCGAAAATTACCGCGAAAAAAGACGTCTAACGCTAATTAAGCTTGCCAACAATTTGGAAAAAAAGGTGTTAAGGACGGGGCGAAAAACAAAGCTCGAACCGATGAATGCTTACGAAAGACGCATAATTCATACAACACTTAAAGACAGCACAAAAAGCAAAACTCACAGCGAAGGCGCGGAACCTTTTAGATACGTGGTGATAGAACCGGTATTAAAAAACAAAAAGGAAAATGTTCCCAAGGAAAAGGAAAATCAAAACACCTACAACACTCATCGAAAGCAACTGAATTTTGTCTATCGCACTAAAACAAAAAAACCGTATGAAAAGTAGGCGTTTGCCTGCTTTTTTTATTAGTGACAGGAAAAAATAATACTTATTAATAGATATGAAAAAAATAGTAGCATTAAGCACCCCTCAAGGACGGGGAGCAATAGCGGTTTTGCGGTTTAGCGGTGAGGGCGTAAAAGAAAAACTAAAAAAGTATTTTTCCCCCTTTCCCACTCAACCCAACCAAATAAAAGCAGGGACAATTAAATTAGGCGGCATATTAGACAGCGCCATGCTAGTTTATTTTGATGCGCCAAAAAGCTATACCGGTGAGGAAATGGCCGAACTTCATATTCACGGTAGCCCTATGCTAATAAAAAATGCGCTGGAAATATTTTTAAATGACGATTTTGTCATGGCGCAAAACGGCGAATTTACTCAACGTGCTTTTTTAAACGGAAAAACCGATTTAGCTCGTTCGGAAGGTTTAATTGACCTTATAGATGCGGAAAGTCAGTCAGCGTTAAAAGCCGCTTCTGATTTAGCACAAAATAAATTAGGCAAAAAAATACGAGACATTCAAAACGAATTAACAGAAATAAGCGCAATTTTAGAAGCAACGCTGGATTATCCCGAAGAGGATTTAGAAGGCAACGAGTTGCCGAAATTAGATACAAAATTTAAAAACATTTTAACGCAATTAGAGTTATTGCTTAATACGGCACAGGACGGCAAAACTGCAAAATACGGAATAAACATTGCGCTTGTGGGGGAAGTAAATGTCGGCAAAAGCAGTTTATTAAATGCTTTAGCTGGTTTTGACAGAGTTATCGTCAGCGCACTGGAAGGTACTACTCGCGATACGGTGACGGAAAGCATTTCATACAGAGGTTTGCGTTTTAACCTCACCGATACGGCAGGTTTAAGAGAGACGGATAATGAGATAGAAAAAATAGGCATATCCCGAGCAAAAAAGGCGTTAGACGATGCTGATTTAGTAGTCTATGTAACAGACAAGCCTATTTTTCCCACAGAATTTAAAGAGATAAAAAAACCAAAACTTTTGGTATTTAATAAAATCGACAAAGGTAGTCAATTTGAAAAGGCAGACGTAAACATTTCCGCAAAAGAAGGCATAAATATAGAGCAGCTTAAGGAAATTATTTATGAAAAATTCAACGGTGAAGGGATTTTAAGCGCTGATATTTTGCTAACCTCTTCCCGTCATGTGTCTTGCGTAAAAAAAGCTTTTGACGCCGCCAGCCTAGCTTACAAAAATTTATATAACCAAACAATGGACATAATAGCCCATAGTGTAAACGAAGCGTGGTTGTATTTAGGACAAATTACCGGCGATACCGATACGCAAACAGTAATAAACGAGATTTTTAGTAAGTTTTGTTTAGGCAAATAAATTAAAACAGCAACAATAAATAAAATAAAATGGAAGCAAAAGTAACAATTATACCAAATCAATCGGATTATGAAGTAATAATTATTGGCGCAGGACACGCGGGTTGTGAAGCTGCACTTGCAAGTACACGTTTAGGAAAAAAAACGCTGCTGCTTGCTACAAATCTTGATACGATAGCGCATTTAGCATGCAATCCGAGTATTGGCGGTACGGCAAAAGGGCAAATAGTAAAGGAAATTGACGCACTCGGCGGGCAAATGGCAATAAACACCGACAAAAGTTTATTGCAGTTACGCATGCTAAACCGTTCTAAAGGTCCTGCCGTATACAGTCCGAGAGCGCAAGTAGACAAATTTGCTTATCATAGCAATATGAAAAGCACTCTCGAAAAAACTCCTAATTTGTTTTTGCGTCAAGGCGAAGCAACGGAAATTTCTCCCGTTTCTTACGGATTTTGCGTAACGGTAGCGACGGGTATTTCTTACAACGCAAAAGCGGTTGTGGTTGCAACGGGAGTTTATCTTAACAGCAAAATAATAATTGGCAAGTATGTAAAGGAGTGCGGACCCAACGGTTTTGTAAGCGCAATTAAGCTTACCGACAGCCTTATAAGTTTAGGTTACCATATTCGCCGATTTAAGACGGGGACTCCGGCAAGAATAAACGCTCGTAGTATAGATTTTAATGAAACAACTATTCAAAGCGGCGAAGTAGATATGCCCCCCTTTAGTTTTATTAACGATTTTAAAAACGATAAACAGCATCCCTGTTATTTGACATATACCACCGCTGCCACAAAGGAAGTTATTTTAAAAAATAAGGAAAAAGCGCCCGTATTTACCGGCGAAATCAGCGGAATTGGTCCACGTTATTGCCCTTCGATAGAAGATAAGGTAGTTAGATTTTCTGACAAAGAGCGGCATCAGATATTTTTAGAGCCGGAGGGCATAAATACTCAAGAAATTTATGTTCAAGGTGTTTCCAGCAGTATGCCCGCCGCTATTCAAT
>CALLXO010000160.1 GCA_937875645.1 uncultured Clostridia bacterium | reverse complement strand
AGTTGGCGGATTATCTTTTTGTTGACCGCAGCGCCCTATCCAATGAGCTGTCAAAAATGCGGACAGAAGGTATTATTGATTTTCATAAAAACACCTTTAAGTTGTTTTCTAAAGAGGCGTGATAAAAATAATCTTTGTTGTTGTTTTAATCAATTATCTTTTCATTTTTTTTAGGGCTGATAAAATTTTTTTGTCGTAAATAAATAAATTGCCCTCAACAAGACAGTATCTTTTAATGCTTAAATATCTTCTCAAATTGTTGATTTTAAGGTAAATTTTGCTTTAGCTCTTAATAAAGTTATATAAATTAGTCAAAAAACAGAGCTGGCTGATGAAATAACGGTTTTTGCTTGATAAACAATAGGATATGTGTTAAAATATGCGGTAGCCAAAAAAGTGGGTTGATAACAAATCATATGCAAGGACTAGCCACAAAGCGAGTTTGCTAAAAAACACCTAACAAACTGTCACAAAGCTCAGCAAGTCAATAACGTTAGGAAAAATTAAATATGGAAGTGTACCGAAGAGGTCATAACGGGCCTGACTCGAAATCAGGTAGACGGCTTGCCGTCTCGTGGGTTCGAATCCCACCGCTTCCGCCAGTCGGCAAACTTCGCTTTTGCTTTGGCAGGATAATGCAAAAATGGCAGTATCTGCCATTTTTTACTTTGTTTTAAATTAATGCATCTTAAAAAGTTTATTTTTACAGTTTTTTAGGGGGTAATAAGAGCAATTTGCTGGTGGTTTGCTGATATAACTTGTAGTCGGGTCTTTTGGATTTTTGACGTTTTTCCATCATAGGTATAGAAATAAAGTAAAACAAACCAAGCATTAAAAGCGCACCGGTTATTAAATACCACTTGCTTATGTCGGCAGAAAGCATAAAAACAAATACGCCAATCCATACGGAAATTTCGCCGAGATAGTTGGGGTGGCGGCTATACTTCCATAAACCGGTATCTTGTACGCGGTTTTTATCCCTGTTGCTTTTGCGAAAGGAATGCATCTGAATGTCGGCAAAAAACTCTAAAACAGTGCCCAAAAGGATAATTGCAGCCCCAACAAAGGAAAACCCATTTGGTGTTGTATTAATTAGTACCGTTACAATAGCGGGGATAAGTGCCGCAAAAACTAAAAGGGTAGGCATCAAATTTATCCCAAAGAAGTTTATAACATGCCACATAAAGGTGTTGTTTTGCTGCTTGTACATGGTATAACGCCAATCCTGAGTTTTTATCGATTCGCAAGTATATGCCCAATTTATGGTAAGTCGCCAACTCCATATCCCAAATATCGCTAAAAACAGGATATTATTTAAACTCCATTTGTCAAATCGGATCATTACTGCGAGTACCATAAGCCAAGGAATCAAACTCCAATACGGGTCATAAAAACTGGAATTTTTAAAACCTAAGCCAAAACCCCATATTATTACCGTTGCTGTTATGTCCGCAATTAAAAGGGCAATAATAATATCAGTTGTGTCGGGGTCTTTTGCTGTCAAGGACACAAATAAAACACACGCTAACGCGCAAGCAAATATGTATGCGAAACTTATTGTTATGTAAGCCTTTAATCTTTGCATAGTCCCCTCTTTTTTGTATTATGAATATAATTATGGTGTAAATATAACAGAAAAACTTTATTGAGTCAATTAGACAAACAACGACAATAAAAACATATATTAAAAAGAGAATTAGCTATTTGTTTTTGAGGAAGTATGTGCTATAATGAAAAATATCAATAAGGGAGAGAAAAAATGAAAGCTATTATTGACAGAGAAAATTGCATAGGTTGCGGTTTATGCACTGCCACTTGCCCGCAAATTTTTAGAATGGCGGAGGACGGGCTTGCCGAGGTGTATGTCGACCCTATACCAAACAAAGCTATCGATTGTGCTAATGAAGCTGCAGCAGGCTGTCCGGTGTCTGTTATTTCTATCGAATAACGCATTATAAGAAGGTCAACATAATTTTTGCCGCAAAAATCGATTAATCAAGGATAAAATATGAAGATATTATTTTTAACAGTATCTCCCGGGGAGGGGCACAATGCAATATGCAAAGCGCTCGCCGGGTTTATGCAAAGTCATGAAAAAAATGTCCAAACAAAAATTGTCGACATTTTTAAGGGCAGGGATAATTTTAGAAATTTTTTGGTCAACAAAGCCTATTTTGCTTTAAGCCGTTGCGCAATTCATTTTGCCAACGCATGTTTTGAGCTGTTTAAAAAACGTGATTACCGCAAGAAAAAAACCAATCCAACCACTTTTTTTGTGGACAAAAAGACGCTAAAATTTATTCAAAACGAAATTGAGATTTTTTGCCCCGATATTATTTTTTGTGCGCATATGTTTCCTGCGGTGGCGGTGGCTAAACTGAAGCATGCTTTTAATTCAGCTTGTTTAAAGGCAAAAACTTATTTTATAGTATCTGACTTTGACGTTCCGCCTTGTACCGAGTTGTTGAATAATATTGATTATATTTTTGTACCCAACGATGATTTTAAGGAAGGATTAATTAACAAAGGATTTGCCGAAGCGCAAATAATCGATTCCGGCATACCTGTGGATGAAAAATTTGCAAAAACTATCAATAAAGAGGAAGTAAGGCAAAAACTAAAGTTAAAAAACATCTTTACCGCTTTAGTGATGAGCGGCGGAGACGGATTAGGCAATAATTACCGACTGGTAAAAAATTTAAGAAAAAGCAACAACAAAATACAGATAGTTACGGTAAGCGGGAGAAATACTAAGCAGTTTAAACTGTTGGAAAAATACAAAAACAAAAATAACGATACCTTATTGTGCAATTTTGGTTTTGTAAACAACGTGGACGAGCTAATGTCGGCATCGGATATTGTAATAACAAAAATGGGCGGTCTGACAACAAGTGAGGCGTTTAGTAAAGATTTACCTATAATAAGTACAAAAAGACTTCCCTTTCAGGAAAATAATAATAAAAATTACTTACTTTCCAAAAATGCCTGTCTGTATATTGATAAGGATAAAAAAGCGTATAAGGTGTTAGACAGTCTTTTGTCCGACCAAAAGAAATATAACGAAATGAAAAGCGCAATAAAGCATATAAAGAAGGAAAAATCTTCTGAGTATGTATGTAAGTTTATGCTTAAACAGCAAACATAGCTTTTTTAATGACGGTTGTGGTATTCTATGAGTTCGTCTTGACATAACCAAAAAAGCCTTTTTAATGACGGTAGGGGTTTTTCTATTAATTCATCTTATAACAAACAAAAAGCCGAATGTTCGGCTTTTTTAACGGTTATTAGTTGTGTTTTATTTTTCCAAATTGTAATTTATCAAATAAGCAACAATTATATAAATAAGATAGGAGCAAAAATCCTAACTGTCACCTTATCAATTGAGCGGCATTATCGGTAAAAAGAGCGATGCAATTTTCTCGCTTTTCAATATTTACTTCACGGTTTAATGCCCACGAAAATGCTTTATTCTTGCTTATGTCTCCCTCTCTGTCTACTACCTGATTGATATCTTTTAAAAGTTTAAACAGCTTGTCGGCGTAATTGTAGTTATTTGTTTTAGGATAGCATTTAAAAATTACAAACCACATACGCTGATTAAACTCGTCTGTGTCCCAAAACTCCACTATTTTTGTAACGGCACTAAAAAGACAGGCGTATCTAATTACATACGACCAACTGTTTTGCCCTTCGATAACCAAATCATACTGGTTATTTGTCTGTATGTTGTAGTCTCTTACCTTTGTAGTTGCGTTAAAGGTTAAGCTCATATCAGCGTATACTTCTTTATAAAAGATTTTTTGTGACGCATAAAAGTTGCTTAGATATTGGTCTTCGAGGTTGTTTTGGTCAAAGATAAAAAAGTTTGTGTTTTCTATATGCGACACCGCCCGGTCCATCAGCGAATAACCCTCCGATAACAAAAAAGCAACGGTATCTTCTGCATTGATGGTACGGACTCCGCAACCGGTTAACACTATTACACATAAAAAAAAGCACATAACAACAAACGAATATCTTTTCATATCTTAGTCCTTTTAAGTTAATACAATTATTTTAAACGATTATCTTTATTTTACAACAAAATTGCTCTAAAAATGACTGAAATTAATAAACAAAGAATTTATGCAAATAATCGTATGATTTTTTATGCACAAAACAGGTAATATTAAAAGTATTTTGTGGATAACCATGTGGATAAGTGGATAAACAATAAATATTTTGTTAAATTATCTCTTATGCCGCCGTATTTTTGTTAAATCGATAAAAATATCCATCCACATTTTTAAAAAATATTAAATTGTATTTATGCATAAAGAAAAATTATTTAGATAAATAATCTTTACATAAAATGCAAATTATACGTCTTTTATAACAAAAAAGCCGCTAATAGCGGCTTAGGTGTTTTACTCTTTATTTAAATTATTTTTTAAAATGTTTAGCTGATTAATTAATTCTTTCGGCAAATCCTCACCGAATCTTTTGTAATGCTCTTCAATTGATTGTATTTCCCTTTGCCATTCCTCATTATTTACTTCCAGCAAAGATTCCAAGGTATCACTGTCTATATTTATATCGTTAATATTAATGTCTTTAGCAAAAGGTAGAAATCCTATCGCAGTTTCCCGCGCGTCTACTTTGTCTTCGCAACGGTCAATTATCCAGTCTAAAACACGCAAATTTTCGCCAAAGCCCGGCCAAATAAATTTGCCGTTTTCGTTAGTGCGGAACCAGTTTACATTAAAAATTTTGGGTGCGTCCTTAATTTTGCTACCCATATCTAACCAGTGTTTAAAATAGTCGCCCATATTATAGCCGCAAAAGGGAAGCATTGCCATAGGGTCACGGCGCAACACGCCTACCGCTCCCGTTGCCGCCGCAGTAGTTTCGCTCGCCATAACGCTCCCTACAAAAACACCGTGTTTAAAGTCACGTGACTGATAGACTAAAGGAATATTTTTTGCACGCCTGCCGCCAAAAATAAAGGCAGATATCTTAACGCCTTCGCCAGAATGAAACTTAGGACTGATACAGGGGCAATTTTTTGCGGGGGACGTAAACCTGCTGTTTGGATGAGCGCCCTTTTCGCCGCTGTCCGCAGTCCAGCGTTCGCCTTTCCAATTTAGCGCATTTTTCGGCGCTTCGCCCATTCCTTCCCACCAAACTGTGTTGTCGTCAAGGTTATGCACAACGTTTGTAAATATTGTGTCGCTGCGTGTGCTTTCCAAAGCGTTAGGATTGCTTTTTGCATTTGTTCCTGGTGCAACGCCAAAAAATCCGTTTTCGGGATTTACCGCATATAAACAGCCGTCCGGTCCTTTTCTAATCCACGCTATATCGTCTCCTACTGTTGTTATTTTGTAACCTTTACGCTTATATCCTTCCGGCGGAATAAGCATTGCTAAATTTGTTTTTCCGCAAGCGGAGGGGAAAGCTGCGCATATATAGCGTGTTTTGCCGTCCGGTTTGGTAAGACCTAAAATAAGCATATGCTCTGCAAGCCAACCTTCGTTTTTTGCTTGGTAGCTCGCTATCCTTAAAGCAAAACATTTTTTGCCCAGTAGCACGTTGCCGCCGTAACCGCTGTTAATAGACCAAATTGCATTGTCTTGAGGGAAATGACAGATATATCTCTTTTGCGCATCTAATTGCGCTTTGCTGTGCAGTCCTCGTACAAAGTCATTGCTGTCGCCTAAATTATCCAACACCTCTTTGCCTACTCGTGTCATAATTTCCATACTAAACACAACATACAAGCTATCAGTAATTTCGATTCCTGCTTTGGCAAAAGGAGTACCAATTTTGCCCATGCTGTAAGGTATTACATACATGTCTCTGCCTTTCATACAACCGTCAAAAATGCCCGACAGTTTGGCATAAGCTTCATCAGGCGCCATCCAATTGTTGGTTGGACCTGCGTCACGCTTATTTTTGCAGCATATAAAAGTGCGGTCTTCTACCCTTGCTACGTCGTTGACGGCGCTGCGGTGCAGATAGCAGTTAGGAAGTTTTTCTTGATTTAATTTAATCATTTCGCCAGAGGCTAAAACCTTAGTGCGAAGACTGTCATAAAGCTGTTTGCTCCCGTCAATCCAAATAACATTGTCCGGCTTACAAAGTTTAACGGCATCGTCTACAAATTTAAGAACTTGTTTGTTATCGGTGATATTCTGCATTGTTATTCTCCTATTAGATTTTCTTTCAGTTTATACCGCAAATTGCATTAAGTCAAACATATTATCCCCTTTTGGAGAAAAATGAAAACGCCTCATAATAACCTTCAAAATTGCCTATGTCAAAACGTTTTTCTTTTAAGCAGAGGGCGCATACATCGGTTTTTGCCGTCAGCAAATTTATCGCATCTGTTAAACGATATTCGCCATTAACAGGCTTGATTTTAATCAGATAATCAAAAATATCCGCTACAAACAAATATCTTCCTACAAGGATATGCGGTTTAAGCGGTACTTGTTTTAAAGGTGGTTTTTCTAAAATTGATTTAATGCGTCGGTCATTAAAAAAAGTTACCACTCCGTATTTAATGCTTTTGTGACGTTTTATGCTTTTTACGCCTAAAATTGATGCGCCGTCAAAAGCGTGAGCTAACGAAAGGCACGCATTATTAAAAAATAAATCATCGCAATTAAGCACAATAAAAGGGTCGGCACCGCAAAAGTCTTTTGCCCTGCTTAATGCATCACCGCTACCTAAAGGTATGCTTTGCGTAACAAAAGAGAACTCGGTCTTATCAAAAAGACGGGAAGTTTGCTGCAAAAATGAAATATATTTTTGCACTACTGAGCTTTCGTCAACGACAAAGCAAATTTTAGTCATCCCTGACAGCACTGCTTCCTCCGTTATTACTTGCAAAGCGGGTCTTTTACCAATGGGTAGCAACGCTTTGGGTATAAAAGCAGTTAGCGGCAACATACGCTTGCCTGTACCGGCAGTAAGTATAACGGCTTTGTTTATTTTATTTTGTTTAATTATCATTGTCCCCCCAAAAAAATTACAACAAAAAAAAGCTAATTAAAAACCTTATATCTCACCTCTTAAATACTTTTTTGCGGTATTGGGTTTTACTGTCTCACGCATTCGACCAATAACAAAATCGTCTTTGCTTACATTTTTGGTGACAGTTGTCCCGCAGGCAATGTAACAATCCCCTTCAATATTAAGGGGAGCAATCAAGTTGCAGTTGCTTCCTATAAAGGAGTTGTCGCCCACTATTGTGCGGTGTTTTACCCGTCCGTCATAGTTAACAAATATAACACCACAGCCGATATTGCAGTTTTTGCCCACAGTAGCATCGCCCAAATATGCTAAATGGCTTGCCTTTGAGCCTTCGCCCAAAGAGCTGTTTTTAAGTTCGACAAAATTGCCTACTCGGCAGTTGTCGCCCACGGAGGAATTTTCTCTTAGATGCGCATTTGGTCCTATTGTAGTATTTTGCCCTACGTTGCTGTCGGTAATACGGCTGGAACGTATTTCCGCACCGTCCATAATTGTTGCGTTTTTTAAAAAGGAAAAACTGCCTATTATACAGTTGCATCCAATTGTGGTGTTGCCTGTTAGTACAGAGAAGGGCTGTAATGTCGTTCCGCTACCTATTTTGATCCCCTCGTCTATATATATTGAAGAGGGGCATAAAATAATTACGCCGCTGTCGGTATATCTTTTTAAACAATTTGCATCCATATTTTTCTCCCTTTTTATCTATTATATGCGTGTGTTGGTTTATGGTTGCGGCAGGCAATTATTAATATAAAAAACAGCGTAATTTTGTATATAATAATAAAATTAGCAAAAATTAAACATTATGAAGAGTTGGATGAAAATAAGCGTTATGCTTTTCCTTATTTGTGTTTTTTGTTTTTCTGCAGGCTTTTGCAGATATGCGGACAATAAGGATTTTATTAAATGGGTGGATTGCAATGTGCCTTACGAAGTTATGGTTGCCGCATACGGTTATGATAAGGAATTTCATAAGTCAAAAGATGTTGATTTTAACTTTATTAGGTCGTTAGCATATTTAGCAACAAAAAACGGAAATAAATTTAACAAACAAAGAGATATAAACGAATTGAGAAAACTTGTTGCGCAATTAAAAAACGGCAAAAATATTGACGATTTTTACGGCAATAATAAGTATTACAAGTATTATGTAGAAGCTTATACCGCAATTTTTGGCAGATTTATCGGCGAGTATAAAAATGCTAAGGGAGAGACAATTTACGGTTTAAAAAATTGTCATCCTTTTCCGCAAGGTTATTGGTACAATCATTATGACGATTTTGGCGTATCAAGGTCATACGGCTTTAAAAGAAAACACTTAGGTCATGACTTAATGGGTTCTGTCGGCACTCCTATTGTTGCAATAGAAGAGGGTACGGTGACGGAATTAGGGTGGAATAGATACGGCGGTTGGCGGATAACTGTACGTTCCTTTGATAAACAAAGAGCATATTATTACGCTCATTTACGAAAAGGCAAACCCTATGTCGAAGGTCTTAAGGTGGGCGATGCGGTTAGAGCAGGAGATGTCATTGGATATTTGGGAGTAACGGGCTACAGCACAAAGGAAAATTCAAATATGAAATGCGCACCTCACCTGCACCTTGGAATGCAGCTTATTTTTGATGAATCGCAGTTAGACGGACCGACAGAGATTTGGATAGATATGTATCAAATTTGTAAATTTTTGTCCCACAACAGAGTTTCCGTTGTTAAAGAGGGTAATGATTACAAAAGAGCAAATAGATTAATGGAAAAAATCACCTGCGAGGGTGATTTTTTTACTACATAAAACTGCAACTTAAAAGAAATAAAGATTATAATTTGACGTTATTCTTTTTCTAATAAGAAGTCAATAATCAATAGTTTTTATTTGCTTTAAGTGAAAACTTTGTCGAAACAAATAGTTTTTACTTAATTTGGGCAAAAACTTATCAAAAGTAAATACTTTTTGCTAAGCTTAAACAGATTTTCCTATCGCCAGATTTTTAAGAAAACAAACAACACAAAGAATAATATACTAAAAAAATGAGTCGTGTATACGACTCATTACAGATATTAGTTGTCTAAAATTTGGGGTTATCACGTGTGATTTTTTACTACATAAAATTAATTTTTCATTTATAAAATGTCAGTATAAAAACAGCACAATGATTTTTCTGTAATTATTTGACAGACAAAAAAGAAATATTTTACAGTATTTGACTTCAAATATATGATTATATACTATTTTTTGTCCTCTACGCCGCCGTCGTTGATATAAAGTATACCTAAGGTATGTGGACCGCAATGGCTGCTGATTGTACAGCTTGCTTCCGTCACCAATACAGACTTAAAGGGCAAAGCTTTTACGATGTTTACTAAATTGTCTACAATATCAAGCGGTGTTTCGGTATAGGTGATAAAAACTCGGGTATAGTCGGGATTGTTAAATTCCTTAAGAGTATCCTTTACATATTTTTCTGCAACGCTTGCTAATTTGCCGATATATTTTTTGCCGGTAAGCATTTTGCCGTTTTTAACCCTTATACTTGGTTTAAGAGTAAGAGCAGTTGCCGCAATAAGAGCCAAACTGCTACACCGTCCGCCTTTGTAAAGATAATTTAATCTATCAATTATAAAGCTTGCTTGTACTGCGTCGGTACGCGCCATACAACGATTTTTGATATCTTGTGCACCTAATCCCTGTTTAACCAAATCGCAAGCATACAGCACTAACAAACCGCTGCCGCTGCTAAGATTTTTTGTATCTACTACAAAAATCCTATCTAACCCCAATTCCTCTGCTGCCTTACAAGCATTTATATGACTTGCTGACATATCTGAGCTTATATTAAAGTGTACTATATCATAACCTTGATCTAAAAAAGGCATCCCATATTCCTTATATGTTTCGGAATTAATTGCTGCAGTTTTGGGCAGTTCGTTTTTTGTTTCGAAATGACGATAAATTTGAGCGGGAGTAATATTTTCGCCGTCTTTGTAGCTTGTCCCTCCCATAATTATTGTCAATGGTACAATAGAAATATTATTTTGCTCGTATAGTTCCTTATTTAAATCAATGGTAGAGTCTCCAAATATTTTTACTTTTCTCATTTTAACCTCATGAAATTATGACTATTATAAATTAAATATGAATTGTAGTCAATTTTTTTTCGTTATATTTTGATATTTTGTGGCATTTAGTAAACGTTGTTTTTTTAGTGCAAATGTGCTAAAATCAAGTCATCATTATGATATTTACAAAAATAAACAAAGAAAATATTAAAATACTTTACCCATTTTTATATCAAAACCATTATCGACTTTGTGATTATTCGCCGTTAGTGCTTTTGTTGTGGCGCAATTATTTAGACTATCGTTATTGTATCGAAGGAGATACTCTTTTTTTATCACAAAGTGAAAAGGGTGTCACCTCTTTTTTATTGCCAATAACGGAAGACATGTATAATGCTTTAATTTTGCTTAAAGAGCATTGCAAAAAAAACAGACTTCCTTTTAGGCTTGTAGCCCTACCCGAGAGTATGACAAAAACAGTTAAGCAAATTACAGGGCTAAACGCAATAGATATGGGCGCATCAAATATAGACTACGCTTACGACATCAATAGCTTAAGTACACTAAAAGGCCGTAGATACAGCGGCAAGCGCAACCATATAAATAGATTTACGCGCGACTTTCCTGATGCGCAGTTTGTAAAATTGACAGCGAAGGATAAGCACTTAGTAATAGATTTTTTAGAGCAATACCACAAAGATAGCATTAGCGATGCTTACAGTTATTACAAAGACGCCGTTGATAAATTCGCCAGCTGCTTTGATGAATTTGATTTTTTAAGCGGCGCAATAAAAATGGAGGGTAAGTTAATTGCTATCTGCTTTGGGGATATTGTAAAGGATACGCTGTATGTAAATATCGAAATGGCGCTGCGAAGCTACAGCGGAATTTACGAAAAAATTAACCATGAATTTATCAACAAATATCATCACCAAAATTTACTTTATGTAAACAGGGAAGAAGATATGGGCGATTTAGGCTTACGCAAAGCAAAACTTAGTTACCACCCCTTTTTATGGCGGAAATATGCGATTATAGAGAGTTAAGGTGCATATTTTGTAAATAAAATCTCAAATAAAAATTAACCTAAACATGCTTTACTTCATATAATAAGGCAGAGGAAATAATATGGCTGATCAAAACAGCAAATTGTTAAATACTTTTGCTTTATGTAATGCTATTGACATCGACGAGTACGAAGGGGAAAAGAAAGCACCAAAAAAGCAAAAAGTTAACGTAAAAAAGCTTGTTAGTGAAATTTATGGCGAACAGCAGGCGTTATCGCAACTGTTGATTT
>CALLXO010000159.1 GCA_937875645.1 uncultured Clostridia bacterium | reverse complement strand
ATTGTCCTTTGACAGCGCAAAAGAAAAGCAAATTATGGAACAACTGACCTTTTTTAATGTTTTAGTCAAGGAAGCGGTGCTGTTAAGCCGAGAAGGCGAACTGTCAATTACTCTTATTGTTGACAAAAAAGACGCTGACAAGCCGCAAATAGCTGATGTCTTGTTTCATGTATGCGGATTTCGTTTTGTTTGTCGAGCAAAGGAAAATTCGATAGTGGACGATTGGACGGTGTTGTATTATTCGCCTAAACCTCGGTATGATTTATCGGTAGGTTTAGCGGCAGTTACCAAAAAAGGCAGCGAAATAAGCGGCGACACACACAGTTTTATACGCTTAGCAGAGGACAAATACCTTTTGGCGTTGTGTGACGGAATGGGCAGCGGAGTACAGGCAGAAAGAGCGTCAGCTACAGCAATAAGCCTTGTGGAAAGCTTTTACCGTGCCGGTTTTGATAATGATTTAATACTAAACTGCATAAACAAATTGCTAACCGCTGCAAATAACGAAGTGTTTACCGCTGTCGACGTATGCGTAACGGATTTAAAAAACGGTGCAACGGATTTTATCAAATTGGGTGCTCCCTCCGGCTTGGTAAAAAACGGCGCAAAAGTGCAGTTTGTGGAAGGCGCATGCTTGCCGTTGGGTGTATTAGAAGAAATTAAACCCAGCATAACAAAAAAAGTTTTAGGGGAGGGAGATTTTATTCTTTTAGCAAGTGACGGATTTTGGGACAGCTTTAGCGACAAAACACTTCCTGCTCAAATGTTTGTGGAGTGCAACTTGACAAATCCGCAAATAATAGCACAAAATCTTGTAGAGCAAGCGTTGGCGCACAGCAGCGGTTCGGCAAAAGACGATATTACAGTACTTGTGGCAAAAGTATTTTAAAAAACAGCTTTTTGTTTAAGCTGTTTTGCAAGAATTATATATCAGATAAACCGTAAAGGTACTCTACTGTCACGCCAAAGTATTGCGCCATTTTTATCACCGTAACAGTATCGGGGATAAACGAGTATTTTTTCCATTTTGTAAAATTGCTTTTATCGAAACGGCAGTCTTTTGCTACTTTATATTGCGTAACGTTATTTATTTTTAGTTGTTTGCTTAGTCTTTCCCAAAAAGACAAGGGAACTTCCCTGCGAACTTTTTCCATTTTGTCCGTCAGCCCCAAAAGAAAGTCAATAGAACAATCAAATTTGTCCGACATCCTTATTAAGCTTATTAATTTGGGATATACATTTTCCTTTATCCATTTTGATATAGATTGATTGCTGCACCCCGTTAAATTTTGAATGTCAACATTGTTCAAATTACATACTTCTTTAAGCTCTAAAAGTCTTTCGGCAAATAACGACATAATTCACTAATATTCTTCCTTCTTTTTGGCTAAATTATTACAATAAGGTATGCAAATTAGTTGCATTCCAACCAAGTCCTACTATATAATAATTTTTGTATTTTAGCAAAAGGAGGTGATAACATTGAATGAAGAATTTATTTATTCTATCGGAGAGGCGCTGTTGTCGGAAGAGGAAATTTTAGAAATTAGCTATCCAAAAATCGATATTCCCGACTTTCTTTTGGTGACGCTGAAAAACGGCAATAAATTAAGATTGTCTCTTACGGTAGAAAAACAGCAAGCTTAGTTTTAATAATCACCAAAGAAAAAGGATTACATAAGTAGTAATATTTAAAAGGAGGTGTTTTAAGCAAAATACAAAATAATTACATATTTATTTAGGTAAAAAACTGTCTGTTTTAAAATAATATTTTCACTATTATTAACAATATTTGTTGTAAAAAGAAATAAGTAAAGGAAAGGAAACAGAAGAGATAATTTGAAACAACTTAAATAAAAAAATCTGCGGCCATAGTAAAGTTTGGCCGCTTAATTTACCAGCTTACTATTAGGCTAAGTAAAAGAGGTATAATCATATATAAGCTAAACCAGCGCAAATCAGTGTGTTTTAGTAGCGTAATCAAAAATTTTATTGCTATTATTCCACTTATGTATGCAGCGATTATTCCCACAATAAGAGGTAGCCAATTTATTACTATGCTTGACTGAATTGCTTCGTAACCTTCCAAAGCCGCTCCACCGATAATTACAGGTATGCTCATCAAGAAAGAAAAATCAGCGCTCTGAGTGCGTTTAATGTTAAAAAAGCTTAAAGATGCAATAGTTGCGCCACTGCGTGAAATGCCGGGGAAAACGGCAATTCCTTGCGCTATCCCTGCAACAAGAGTAGGGACAAGGGGTCGTTGGTACAGCGGACGATTGTTTTTGCTGAAGGAAGTGGATATAAGTAAAACAGCGGTGATAAAAAACCCCAGCGGTAATAAGCCGTTAAAATATTTTTCCGGCACCCAAGTTTTTACGGCAAAAGCGATGATAAAGGTGGGGATACTGGACAGAGTAATAAGCAACATTTTTTTGTCTCGAATGGGATGTCGCATCATTTTTTTTATAGGTTTAAAAAATACCGTCAACACGGCAAAAAGCGTCCCTACGTGCATTAAAACATTAAAAAACAAGTCAGAGGGCAAAGCAAGGATTTTTTCTGCCAACACCAAATGGCCACTGCTACTTATAGGCAAAAATTCCGTAAGCCCTTGCAAAAGCCCTAAAAATAAACCTTCCCAAACTGTCAAAATGTAACCTCTCCTTGTTTACAAAAAAGGTAATAAGGTGGTATAATAATTAAGCATTAATATTGTATGGAGAATTTCTTGTAATATGAAATTAGGAGTAATAGGTTTACCCAATGTCGGCAAAAGCACTTTGTTTAACGCAATCACATGCGCCGGAGCGCAAGTTGCTAATTATCCTTTTTGCACTATAGAACCTAACATTGGCGTCGTCGCCGTACCTGACGAAAGACTAACAAAACTAGCGGCTCTTTATATAAGCAAAAAAGTAACTCCTGCAGTTATTGAGTTTGTAGATATAGCAGGGCTTGTTAAGGGCGCAAGCAAAGGTGAAGGATTAGGCAATAAATTTTTAAGCCATATCCGCGAAGTAGATGCCATTGTGCATGTTGTGCGCTGCTTTTTTGACGCTAACATCACTCATGTTGACAACAGCGTTGACCCGGTGAGAGATATAGAGACGATAAATCTTGAGCTTATTTACGCCGATATCGATACCGTATCTAAAGCGGTAGAAAAAGCTAAAACAGCGGCAAAAAGCGGCGAAAAAAGCGCTCAAAACGAATTGGCATTGTTAAATGGGCTGTACCAGCATTTATCTGAAGGTAAGTTAGCTCGCAACTTTGTTGTCAGCGAAGAGGAAAAAGTAATAGTAAATAACCTTTTTTTACTTACCGACAAGCCTGTTATTTACGCCGCTAATATTGACGAAAATGATTTAACTAAAAACGAAAATGATTTAACTCTTGTTAACGCCGTAAAACAGCGTGCTCATTGCGAAAAAGCGGAAGTTCTTGTTATTTGCGCTAAGGTGGAAGAAGAATTAAGTGTTATGGAGGACGCTGACCGTGATGATTTTTTGTCGGAATACGGCATTAAGGAAAGCGGTTTAAACCGGCTTATAAAAAAATGCTATTCTCTTTTAGGGCTGATTAGCTTTTTAACGGCTGGTGAAAAAGAGACTCGTGCGTGGACTATTAAAAAAGGAACAAAAGCACCTCAAGCGGCAGGAAAAATTCATACCGATTTTTTAAAGGGCTTTATTCGTGCCGAAATTGTTCCTTACGAAACTTTGCTTATTTGCGGCAATTACAACAAGGCTAAGGAAAAAGGCAAAGTAAAAAGTGAAGGCAAGGAGTACGAGGTAAAAGACGGCGATGTGATATTGTTCCGTTTTAATGTATAAGGAGTAAGTTATGACAATCGCAACTGAGCATAAAAACCCAGCCGCTCCAAAGGTTAGCTTAAAAAACAAATTTGCTTTCGCTGCCGGCGATATTTTTGGCGGCGGAAGTTTTAATATCATTAACT
This sequence comes from uncultured Clostridia bacterium, assembly GCA_937875645.1. Lineage (GTDB taxonomy): Bacteria > Bacillota > Clostridia > Christensenellales > CAG-314 > SFEB01. The sequence goes on along the minus strand of CALLXO010000159.1, from coordinate 4,591 downwards.
TTTTGTTTGTGCCTTTTTTGACGCTTACTGTGGGCATAAAAATGTATTGGGTAGGTATTATTTTACTTATCAGCAAGTTTTGGGACGGACTTATTGACCCCTTTATAGGGCAGATAAGTGACGCCAAAAAGTACAATAGATTTGGCAAACGGCGTTATTTTATGCTTATTTTTGCGCCTATTTTAATAGTTGCGCTTATTTTGCTGTTTTTTCCGTGGAATCTTATTACCAACAGCCAACCGCTAAAAATAATTTTAACAATAATAGTTTACCTTTTTTACGCAACTACTCAATCTTTTATTTTGATACCTTATTACAGCTTGGGCAGCGAAATGAGCGCTGATTTTATGGAAAGAACAAACATAAATTCTATACGGTTAGCATTTAGCATAGCTTCCAGCGTAATTTGTGTTGCTGTACCCGGTATGATTGCCGGTCCGGAAAAAGGCCCCATAAGCTATATTGTTATGGCAGCGGTTTTTGGCACCTTCTTTTGTATTGCAGTGTTGATAACTGCACTTTTTGCAAGGGAACAAATAAAAAGTCCCCCTGTTACAAGAAAAATCTCCCTTAAGGAATTTTTTAAACCGCTAAAATTAAAAACGTATCGATATTATTTAGCCATGCAAATGTGTAGCAGTATGGGTATGGCAGTTATGAGCAGCTACTTTTTTACCTATGTTGACTTTTGGTTAAGGAGTGGCTCTTATGTTAATACTCTCGTTTATGGAGCAGATCGCTTCCCTATCGCCACAGTAGCGGCGGCGGTGATGTTTGCGGCGCAAATATTTGCTCTGCCCCTTTATTTTTCTCTTATCAAAAAAAAGAGCAAGACTTTTGCGTATAGGACGGGAGCTGTTATTTGGACAGTGCTTGCAATGTGTCTTTTCTTTATGCCTTCGCAACAGTTTACGTTGATTGAGGGAAATCTTAATATAATCAGCCAAACACCTAATGGGGTTATTTTTGTTTTGGCTTTTCTTTTAGGGTTAGGCATTGGAGGTGCGGTATTGGTGCCGCATACGCTTTTTGGTGACGTGTGCGATGCAGGCGAGCTTTACTTCGGCGAGCGGCAGGAAGGAGCTTTTAGCGGGCTTTCCAACTTTATAAATACAACAGCGCAGGCGTTAGGGTTAGCTGTTGCTTCGTGGATAATAGGTTTTTCGGGATATATCGAAACGGTTTACACTCAGCCCAATTCAGCTTTATATTTCGAAAAGGTTTATAAAACGTTGGGTAAAAACAGTTGGATACCCATTGAGCAGCCACAAAGTGCACTTTTAGCCATTAGAATTGTTATGGGGTTTTTGCCCTTAATAATTATGGGTATAGGGTTTGCAGTGAGCCTGAAGTACAAGCTTACACGGGATAAGCAAAAAGAAATAATGGATTGTGTGAAGTTAGACAAAAACAGTGATGAATACATTCAAAAGCGGGAAGAATTAATTACTTTCTTAAAAGAAACAAAATAAGGGACAAATGAGATTTTGCAATAAATATAGCGGCAGCCGCGGAAATTTAACGCTAATTGACGACGGAAAAACACGACTTTTAATAGATTGCGGCGGGGGAATTCGCAGCATAAAAGCGGCATTAAAAAAAGAAGCATTAAGCATTGACGATATTGGCGGTGTTTTAATAACGCATGAGCATACCGACCACATAAGCGCATTGAATTCGTTTGTTAGGGCAAACAAAAAAGCAAAAATTTATGTGCACCAAAAAGGCTACAATGCGTTAACTGTGCGTGTGCCAAAGGCAGAAGACAGAATTGTGTGTTTTGAAGCACCCTTTGTTGTTGACAGTTATTTTGTTGAGTTTTACCCGTGCAGTCACGATGCATCGTTTTGTTGCGGTTATAAAGTGACGGAGGAAAAGGGCATGAGTGTTGCTTCCGTTACTGACACGGGCAAAGTGGATTCTTCGCTTATTGAATTTTTTAAAGGTTGCCATACCGTATTGATTGAAAGCAACCATGACGAAATAATGCTTAAACAGGGTAATTATCCTTATCCGTTAAAAAGGCGCATTTTAGGGGACAGCGGTCATCTTTCCAACCTTCAAGCAGGAGAGGTACTGTCAACTTTGCCCGACATAAACGTGAAAAACGCTTTTTTGGCGCATTTAAGTCTGGAAAATAATACTGAAGAAATAGCTTTTAGCACAGCTTTAAGCAGTCTTAGTAAAGTGGGCGCAAAGGAAGGAAAAGATATTAATTTGTTTATTGCAAGGCAGTTTTGCGGAGGAGAAAGTATAATTGTTAAAAAATGAATTTGAAAAAAAAGATGCGTATTATCTGTTTACCATTTCCCTTGCGGTGATTTTATTAATTAGTCTGCTGACTTTGGTTTTGGCGCAACAGCTTAAAATATATGATGATGAAGGAAATTTAAACGAGTTGTGGTTTTGGATAATCAGCATCGTAAATCAGCTAAGTTTGTTTTTCTGCGTTTTTGTTTATAGCAAAATCAATAAAATAGACTACTTAAAAGCAACACGAATAAAAGCAGAAATCAATCCAATGACCCTTTTTTTTGCAGTAATAGTTGGCGTAGGCATATTTATTACCGTAAACCCCATTCAGTTATGGATTTTGCAAGCGTTAAGCAAAATTGGATATACTGTAAATAGCAGCGTGCCTATCGGCGGCGGCGGGACTAATATTGTATTGCTTATCTTTGTTGTGGTTATTCTTCCTGCTTTTTGTGAAGAACAGCTTTTTAGAGGGGTTATTACAAACGGATTACAAAAAACAGGATTAGTAGGCGCTTGTTTGATAAGCGGTGCATTATTTATGCTTTATCACGTCAACCCGGCGCAAACAGTGCATCAGTTTATTATGGGGGTGGCTTTAGCGTATATTGCGTTAAAGAGCGGGAGCATTGTGCCCAGTATGATTGTGCATATGCTTAATAACCTTATTGTTGTAATTGTCGCAACGTCCACAGCGGAAGGAGCGGGAGACGCTTTTGTTTTAAACTATTGGTATGTTTTCCTTTTTGGTGGACTGATTATTACCCTTTTGGGGCTGTACGGTTTTATGCAAAAAACAAAGCAAACAAAAATAGAAAAGCAAGAAAGCGCACAGACGAAACAGCAAGATACTTTAGTTTTAAATACTGCCCGCAACAAAAGAAGCACAAAAAAACCTGTTTCCGAAATAATGGTTTTAGCAACAGGAGTTGCAATATGTCTGATTTTTTGGATTTCTAACCTTATGTCGGGATTAAATTAAATGCTTACTGTAAAAATAATTTGTGTAGGGAGTATTAAGGAAAAATATTTTGTCCAAGCATTAGATGAGTACTACAAAAGACTAAGTAGATTTTGTAACCTTATAGTGAAAGAAATAACCAGTAGCCGTATTGCAAAAAACGACCAATCAGAGATAAAAAAAGCACTTTTAAAGGAAGCGAAACAAATAACGGAAAAACTGACGGGGACGATTGTTGTATTGGACAGAGAGGGTACTTCCTTCAGTAGCCAATGCACTGCAGAATTAATTAGAGAAGCATCTATGAAAAAAGGGGCAATATCTTTTATAATAGGCAGTAGCCATGGAGTTTGCCAAACGGTAAAGGACAAGGCGGATAAAATTGTTAGTTTTGGCGATATCACGCTTCCTCATCAACTGTTTAGAGTAGTGTTGGCAGAGCAGATTTACCGTGCTTTTACCATTATTAACGATACCCCTTATCATAAATGATTTTTGGCTATATTTTTTATCAGTAAATAATTACAGCAAAAAAAGCCAAAAAGCTTTCTTGTTTGACAAATCTTTACATTTTAATCACTTTGATGCATCCTTTAGCATACCATAAATTAAAGCAGAAAAGGTGGTGTGAGAGTGTTTAAATATGAGGATTTATTAAAAGAAGTTGAGGAATTTGCCAATAGAGGCGTTGAGACGGGGCAAATAGGCAACAGCGTATTAAATAATCCTATACCCTATATTTTTATTGGCGACAAAAAAGGTGATAGCATAATTGTAACAGGTTCTATCCACGCTCGTGAGCACATAACAGCGTTGCTTATAGTTAATCAAGCTAAGCACTTGCTTAAAAATCCGTCACTATTACTTATGGGCGGCATATATTTTGTCCCTATGATAAACGTTGACGGCGTAAGGCTGTGTCAAGAAGGTGTAGCTTTTTTAGCAGACAAGCAAATAAAAAAGAATCTTCTAAAAATAAACGGCAGTACAGACTTTTCCCTTTGGAAAGCCAACATAAACGGAGCGGACCTCAATGTTAATTTTGATGCGCGTTGGGGACAAGGCAAAAGCAACGTATTTTTTAAAAGTCCTGCAAATTATGTCGGTAAAATGCCAAACAGCGAGATAGAAACAAAATCGCTGGTTCATTTTACACGTGAGATTAAGCCGTTGGCGACAATAAGCTATCACTGTAAAGGCGAAGTCATATTTTGGCGGTTTTTTCAAAAGACAAAGCAACAGTTATGGCGGCACTACCGATTGGCAAAAAGCATAAGCGAAGCAACAGGCTATACCCTTGTAGCATCAGAAGCAGGCAGTTGCGGCGGCTACAAAGACTGGTGCATTCAAACAATGGGCATACCGTCTTTTACTATA
>CALLXO010000158.1 GCA_937875645.1 uncultured Clostridia bacterium | reverse complement strand
CCTTGCAATACACGTGGAGGACCACCCTATAAGCTACAAGGATTTTGAGGGGATTATACCCAAAGGAGAATACGGCGGCGGCACTGTTATGCTTTTTGATGAGGGTATTTATCAGCCATTAAACGATTTTAACGAAGGGTTAAAGCAAGGGTCTCTTAAATTTGCTCTTTTCGGAAAGCGCATAAAGGGTAATTTTGCTTTAGTAAAAATAAAGGACAAAGAAGAAAAAGATGCTGACAACTGGCTGCTTATAAAGGAAAAAGACGCTTACCAAATGGATAGAGAGGGCATAAGCGGTTTTAAAACGAGTATTCGTACCGGCAGAACTATGCAGCAAATAGCGCAAAACAGTCAAGCGCAAAAAATACAAAATCCTTTTGGTTTTACGTCAGTTCAACTTGCAAAACTAACCGCTAAACCGCCTACAGGAGAGGAGTGGTTGTTTGAGGTAAAATATGACGGTTACAGAATATTAGCCGTTGTTGAAGAGGACAAAACGGTGCTGTTTACTCGTAACGGCTTTGATTATACACATAAGTTTAGTATTATTGCCGATGCGCTGTCTCATTGGTCAAAGGGAAGAGCTTTTATTTTGGACGGCGAAATGATTATTACGGATAAAGAAGGGAAATCGGATTTTCAAGCTTTGCAAAATCATTTACGACAAAAAAAAAATAAACATCTTACTTTTGTAGTTTTTGATATTTTAGCTTTAGACGGTGTTGATTTAAGAAATCATACGCTAAAAGAGCGAAAACAAATTTTACATCAACTGTTAACTGATGCTCCAAAAAGCATTATTTACAGTCAGCACATAGAAGGCAGCGGGCAGGAATGCTTTGAAGCGGCATGCAGATTAAAATTAGAAGGTATAATTGGCAAAAAAACAAATTCGGTGTACAGCGGCGGCACGCGCAATGGTGATTGGGTAAAAATAAAATGCGACAACAGGCAAGAGTTTGTAATAGGCGGTTTTACCAAGACGGATAAAAACATTAGCGGGATTAGTGCGCTTTTGTTAGGAGTTTATCAAGACAAGGATTTTGTTTATGTAGGGCGGGTAGGCACAGGCTTTAATCAGCGCAACACAAAGGAATTATTGAAAAAACTAACCTCTATTATAACAGATAAACCCTTTTTTATTAAGTCTCCCAGAAAATCAAAGGATGAAACTTTAACGTGGGTAAAGCCGAAATTAGTGGCAGAAGTAAAGTTTTCTCAATGGACTAAAGGCAATCAAATTAGACAGGCAAGTTTTAAAGGATTAAGAATAGATAAAAAAGCGGAGGAAGTGGTAATGGAACAATCGCAAGATAAAACAGAGGAAAGGACAGAGCGAGACACAATAAGCAATAATAACAACGAGGTTGCAAAAAATACTTTTGAAAACATTAAAATTACCAACCCCGACAAGGTGATTTTTACTTCTCCTATCGTCAAAAAAATAGACGTTATAAACTATTATTGGGCTGTTGCGCAGCGTATGATGCCTTTTGTGTCTAATCGCATTTTAAGCGTTGTACGCTGCCCTAAAGGCGTAGAATCGGCATGTTTTTATAAAAAACATCCGACTGACACGCTCAACGATGGAATAGGCAAAATTAATGTTTCTACAAGTAGCGGCAAAA
>CALLXO010000157.1 GCA_937875645.1 uncultured Clostridia bacterium | reverse complement strand
CTTTTTGACATTTTTGTTTTTTAAATTAGGCAAAACCACGCTTTCCATAAATTTAGTTATAAAAGTTGATTTTCCCGTGCGCACAGGACCGACAACACCAATATAAATATCTCCGCCTGTACGCGTAGCTATATCATTATAAATATCAAAATTATCTTTTTTCTCCATTTATTGTCAATACCTCCGCATATTTTTTCCTTATAAGTTATGCGGTGTAATACAGTTTAGAACGTTTTGCCGCCTTATTTCACCCAAATAGCTACCTTAAAAACTTTATACAAAACTATTCTCTTTTATTGAAAACATTATTAAATTAGATACTAAAAAAGAGATAACATATAGTTACCTCTTGTCTGCGGGTCGGAACAAAGCCGACATAAACAATCAAAAAGATTGTGTTGGGTACGTTGTATATATTATATCAATAGCTTAAAATTCGTCAAACAAAATATATCAAAATAAGCAAATTGCAATGTACTTGAAATTTTGTAAGAGAAATGATTACTAAAAACGCTTATTCTTCTTTCCTTTTCTGCCATATTTACTGCCCTTTTTCTATCGGATTTTCTGCCGTAGTGGCAGCGACTGTTTCTTCATTGTCAATAAAAGGCTGTATATTAACATCAGTATTTTTGCTGTTGCTTCTGTTTTTAAAAAGCGCTTTTCTTAATCCGGAAGGATTTTCCACCCCTTTGATTATCCGCACGATATTTGACCGATGTGCATAAAAAACCAAACACCAAAACAATATCGCTATAATAAGCATAGGCAACGTCACGCTGTGAGTATTCATAAGCACTTTCGTAAACACGCCAAAATAGGCGAGGATATGAAAAACAAGCTCGGCGGTTATGTAAAACAGCGCAAAAACCGACATTCTGTCGCACAAAAGCAAAATAACGCATCCCACAAAAAGGATAATAAGGGTAGGAATGGGTTGAATAACAAGCAAAACTCCAATACTTGTTGCAAAGCCCTTGCCCCCTTGAAACTTCATAAATACAGGGAAGACATGCCCAATCGTAGTACAAAAAGCGGTAAGATACATTGCAAAACGGTAAACTTCTGAAGTCGCTCCTATCGATTTAAAGACAAAATAGACGATAAAAACAGGTATTACACCTTTAAGAATATCGCACAGCAAAGTGACAACACCCATTTTTAGCCCAAAAACCCGCATCATATTTGTAGTGCCGGGGTTTTTACTGCCGTGTGCGCGTATATCTTGATGTTTTACTTTATTGCTGAGTATTACGGCGAAATTAATATTTCCGATAAAATAACTAATTATCCCCACTACAATAAACTGCCAAATATAATCACTTAACATATTAACTGTCCTCTCCGCTGCTACGGATAAATAATCTGATGGGTGTGCCGTCTAACGAAAACGCCTTTCGCAAAGTATTTTCGATATATCTTTTGTAAGAAAAATGCATTAAATCAGCATCGTTTACAAAGAGAACAAAAGCAGGCGGATTTGATGTCGGTTGAGTAGCATATTTTATTTTTAGTCTTTTTCCCTTTTTGGTAGGCGGCTCCACCGAGCTGACGGCATCGGCAATAACTTCGTTTAGCGTGCCTGTCGTTGCTCTAAAACTTGCCTTCTGGTAGACGTAATCGGTAAGCTCCATAAGTTTATTAATTCTAAGACCGGTAAGCGCAGACACCGTTATACTTTTGACATAATCCATAAAAGCCAAATCACTGGCGAGCTTTTTCTCGTATTTATTGACCGTATACGTGTCTTTTTCGATTAAGTCCCACTTGTTTATTACAATAACAGATGGTTTGCCTTGCTCATGTGCGTAACCCGCTATTTTAACGTCTTGTTCGCTTAAATCTTCGTTTGCGTCAAACACCACCCAGCAAACATCAGCGCGTCTAATTGCATCAAAAGAACGTATAACGCTGTACCGCTCTAAACTTGCGTCTTCAATACTGCGTTTGCGGCGTATGCCTGCCGTGTCTATAATAATATAATTTTTGCCGTCAATTGTCAAGGGTGTATCTAAGGAATCTCGTGTTGTACCCGGGATAGATGTCACAATAGCGCGCTCATAACCTAACAGTTTATTTACCAGTGAGGATTTTCCTGCGTTTGGTTTACCTACAACGGCAATTTTAACAGCTTGCTCGATTTCAACTTGCTCAAACTTGTTAAAACAATCCACAACATCATCAAGCAAATCGCCTATACCCTGCATGTGTTCGCTGGAAACAGGATAAATATCCATACCCAACTGATAAAATTCACTTGCATCAAAGGTTGTGTAATTGTCCACCTTATTGACTACCAAAAACAATGGCTTGTTTGCTTTGCGTAAAATCTGCGCTACTTCGATATCTTCAACAGTAAGCCCATATTTGCCATCTACAAAAAATAGAATTACGTCGGACAACTCCATCGCAATTTCTGCCTGCTTTTTTATATGCAGCTGCAATTCATCATCGCTCTTTAACTGGATGCCCCCCGTATCAATAAGACAAAACTCGTTATTTTGCCACGATGCATCGCCGTAAAGCCTGTCTCGTGTCACTCCCGGTTCGTCGGAAACTATAGAAATACGCTTTCCGCATACTTTATTAAAAAAAGTGGATTTACCCACGTTTGGTTTGCCAACAATAGCAACCAAAGGTTTACTCATTATTTCCTCCCAACTAATTAAGCTTAAGTTTTTACTTAATGATGTTAGTCATTATTATAACACTTAAGTCACCTGTTATAAACTAAAAAAAACCCGCTTTTTTATGCGGGTTTTGTCAGCGTGTTTTACGCTTTATTTCGTAAACGCAAAGACGTGTCTGCCTCTCCTGTAATTCCGCCAATGGAAATTCCGTTTATCTTGATATGCGTTGACGGAGTGGCGGTTAAACTAATACCCTCTGTGTCGGTTCGAGTCATAGTATCAGCTTCCTTGATATAGTTTACAAACATGCTGTCCAGTCCTGGACGGTTTGCCGCATCACGACTGTAAAAATCTTCGAGAGAAGAAGCAGTCACCTTAACATAACTTGCTTTAATATGCGCAAATACCGCAAAATTGTGATTGCTAAACCTGTTGCTTGAGCCAAAGGAATCTGTCCATACCATATAAAAAGCGGTACTTGCTTTATCAAAATTGTTTATCGTTTCCGTTTGAGTTTCGTGATACATGCCCAATGCGCCCATATTATGCAATGCGTTTGCCGTACCTTCTTCAGTGCCGTCAACAGACCAACCGTTAGCTAAAAACTCTCCTTTTATTGTAAAGTCTTGTTTTTGCAATTCGAACTTACTGGTCTCGTTGAGTTTATACCTGCCTAATATACTGAAAGTATCGCCGATATAATCAAGCAAAGTGTCTTTATAGAAATCAGATTTTGCCAAAGCGATAAAATTGTTTACCGTCAAAGGCGCCTTATCAAACAGCAACTCGTAAGTAAGGTACACTTCATAATTCCTATTGTCCATCT
>CALLXO010000156.1 GCA_937875645.1 uncultured Clostridia bacterium | reverse complement strand
CTTCAGGAAGATTGCGGTATTTCTCGTTAAAGTCTAAACCATAACCCACAACAAATTCGTTGGGGATAACAAATCCTTTATATTTAGGATATACTTCCCGCTCTCTCCTTTCTATTTTGTCTAACAGAGCGCAAATTTCCACACTGTTTGCTCCTCTGCACTTTAACAGATTAACAAGATACATTAAGGTGATGCCTGTGTCTACAATATCCTCTACAATTATGATGTCGCGGCCTTCCACCTTAGTGTTTAAGTCTTTAACAACTTTTACTTCGCCGCTCGAACTCTTGCCTGTGCCGTAACTGCTTATTGCCATAAATTCCAACTCGCAATCTATGCTGATATTCCGCAGTAAATCGGCGTAAAACATAACGCTGCCTTTAAGCACGCATATAAACAGCGGTTTTTTGCCTTTGTAATCTGAAGAAATTTTTTTACCTAACTCCTCGCATTTATCTTTTATTTGCTCCTTACTTATCAGTATGCGCTTAATGTCTCTCATTAAATTTTCTTCCATTATGTTCTCCTATTTGCTTATGTAAAAATATTGATACTATTAAAACATGTTATCTCTGTTTTGTAAAGGGATATATTAAAAATTAGACAATTAAATTTCCTGCTCTAATTTTTGCGTACGTTGCGAAAGGGTATAAAGTCGACTGTACAATCCTTTTTGTTTCATTAAATAATCGTGATTACCTATTTCTTCAATGCCTCTTTCTGTCAGTACCACAATTTTTTTAGCGTTGCGAATGGTAGAAAGCCGGTGAGCAATAACTATTGCCGTCCTACCCACAATAAGCTTGTCAAGAGACTGTTGCACTTTTAGTTCGCTCTCGTTGTCCAAACTGCTGGTAGCTTCGTCTAAAATTATAAAGGGCGGGTCTTTTAAAAATATTCTTGCTATACTTATGCGCTGCTTTTGTCCGCCGCTGAGTTTAACGCCCTTTTCGCCAACATAACTATCGTAACCGTTTGACAAATTCGATATAAACTCGTCTGCGCCCGCTTTTTTTGCTGCTGATATAATTTCTTCCCGGGTAGCATCAGGCTTTCCGTAAGCGATATTTTCCGCCACAGTACCCCAAAACAAATATACATCCTGAAAAACCATGCCTATGTTTTTGCGCAAAGAGGATAAACTGATTTTTTTCACGTCCACTCCGTCTATTGTAATTTTCCCCTCTGTAACATCGTAAAAACGCGGGATAAGATTTGCAATGGTAGTTTTCCCCCCGCCGGACGGTCCCACCAACGCCACTAATTCGCCGCTACTAACTGTTAAGTTTAAGTTGTTAAGAACATTGCGTGTGTCCAATTTATAAGCAAAAGTTACGTCATCAAATACAATGTCGCCTTTTATTGTATCAATGTCAATAGCGTCAGGTGCGTCAGTAATTGTAACAGGAGTATCTATAATCTGTTGATAACGGACAAAAGCGGTAATGCCTTTTTGAAACTGCTCGGAATAATCGGCAAAACTTATTAGCGTATTCATGAGCGTGGAAGCATATAACAGATAAACAATAAACAATCCCGCATCAATTTTAAATATACCGCCTAAAATTAGTATGCTTATGTACATAAAAGCGTCCATACCTTTTAATGCGGCAAAAAATGTACCCATATAATGATAGGTTTTAGATTTTGTTTTTACAAAATTCTGGTTTCCTTTTTCAAACTTTTCTGCTTCGAGGTCTTCGTTGGCAAAAGCTTTTACCACTCTTATGCCGCTAAGGCTATCTTCCACCTGAGCGTTGATTTCGCTCATATTACGTCGGTTTTGGCGATAATTATCGTCCCATTTGTTGTTAAAAACTACCGTAAGCCAAGCCATAAAAGGCAACAACGCAAAGATGCACAGCGTCATAAAAGGCTGTTGAATTGCTAAAATAGTAAAAATAGCCACTATTTGCACGCTGCTGACAATTAGCGTTTCAGGGCAATGGTGCGAAAATTCCGTTATGTCAAACAAGTCAGTAGTTATGCGGCTCATCAAACTGCCTACCTTATTGTTGTCAAAAAAAGTATGAGGCAGTTTTTCTAAATGACTAAACAAATTGCGTCGTAGGTCACTCTCTATCTTAACGCCCATAATATGACCGTATTTATTAACAAAAAAACGGCAAAACACGCCCACTGCTCGTATCCCCAACAAAATAACGCCATAAAAAAGCACGCTGTTGAGTACAATATAGCCCACTTCCTTAGCTTCGTTTGTTATTACCTGTGCAAAAAGAGGTAAAACCAAATCACATCCTGTCGCAATTATGGCGCACAGGATGTCAAAAAACAATAATGCTTTGTAAGGTTTATAGTAGGGGATGAAGTCTTTAATATAACTCCATGATTTTCTTCTTTTTGGCCTTTCTATTGTTGTATCCATATATATTTATCTTTTTTTGTGACAGGTCAAATATATAACCTGAGTAGTAAGAGAAATTTGTTGTAACAATTTTTTTGTAGAGGCGTAATTTATGTCGTCATAATTTACAAAGGGGTCGTCAAGCATAATCAAAGGCAAGTTGTCTTTATAGATGCACTCCATCAAGGATAACCGCAATGCAAAATTACATATCTCATTAAAGCCTTCGCTTAAATAATCGCTGTCACGGTATGCCCCCGCTTCATTAATGGTGATATTAAACTTGGCATCTACCGCTACTTCGCCTATTCTTTTTTCCGCCAATAGCTCTACATAGTTTTTAAAGCTACTGTTTAACATGGGTAAATAGCTGTCTGTCAGCGATTCCTTCGCGGCGGTTAATATTTCCCTCGCTTGCTTGGCAGCATAGTATTTTTGCTCGGCTACTTCAATTTCCTCTTTTAAATTAGTCATTTCGTTTTCGATATCGGGCGGATTAGGTGGGTTGGCATTAAGTGTTTTTAAAACCCCGTTGTTTGTATTCAGCTTGTCTCTAAGGCTGTTATATTTTTCTTTTGTATCGGAAAGCTTTTGCGCAACTTCTTTTAAGTCAGACTGCGCTTTTATGTAATCCTCTTTTAGTTTTCCTGTGCCTTCCGGTGCTAAAACAAGTAAATTGTTTGTTAGCTCATCTGCATTCATTTTTAAAACTCTTAATTCCGCCGTTGCGGAAATTTTTATTTCAGAATACTGCCTTTCCTTTTGAGCACAATAATTGATATATTCCTCAAACAGTTGTTGCTGTCTTAAAGTTTTATTCAATTGTGTCCTTTTGCATTTTAAATAAAAGAATACAAATAAAGCAATGCTGGCAGCAAAAAAGGGAAGGGACATATACCATAACCAGAAATACATCCCCACTCCACTTGCAATAAGTAAAGCGCAAAGTATTATTTGCCACAAATGTATTTTTGGTTGGGACTCTTCAGTTTTTTGAGGAGGAGGTGGCTTAATAAATTTTATGCTTTCTAGCTCCTCTTCTTTTAACTTGATTTGAGTCTTTTTAATGTTAAGCAACTTTTGTTTTTCGGCGATTTCCTCATATCTGCTTAAATCGGCCACTTGCTTTTCCGCCTTAATTTTTTGCTCCGTTAGTTTCTGCATTTCGCCGTCAATTTTGCCGATATCTTGTAAGCATAAAATAATCTCGTCATTAACATTTTTAATTTTTTCTTGTATATTGTTTGCGTTAGTTAGCTCTTTTTCCTTTTCCTCTACCTTGCATTTTATATCATAAATCTTTCCCCCGTTGCCTCTTTCCAGCTTGAGTTTTCGGCAATATTCGCGCAAAACTGACTCCGCCTTTACGTAATTATTCGTTTCGTCAGTGTTTTCCGCTAAATTAGAAAGCTTTTGCATAAAGGAATCATTATTTTCCACCACAATACTGCTTTGGGGAAGATACATGCTGCGCATAAAAGCATCGGCATCTACTTTAAAAATTCTATTACCTAATTCTCCCTTTTTTACATCGAGTTTTTGCTGTTTGTTGGTGTCTTCGTCAAATAAACGAACTTCCTGCTCTTTTTCGGTGTTGCCGAAAAATCTTTCGATACGCAAATTTTTACCGTTGCAAAAAAAGCTTAAAGTTCCGCCAAATTTTTCTGTAGAATTAAAAGGACGGTATTTTAGCACTTCATTTTCTGACACTTTGCGTTTTTTGTTGTAAGAAAGTCCGTAAAACATAGCCTTAATAAAAACTGCTAAAGTTGTTTTACCAAAACCGTTATCTTGAGCTATGATATTTAGCCCTTGGTCAAAATCCATTTCAAAATTTTGCAGCTTGCCAAAATTATATACATTTACGCGGAGTATTTTAAACATCATAAGCTATCTATCTCCTCTCCGTTTAAGGCATTTAAACCGTATCGCAATACTCGGTTTAGTAGCTGTGGGTCCTTTATTTTTTCTTCCGCCGTTTTTATAAATTGCGATTTAAGGGATAATTCGTTTTTTATCTTTTCGATATCTATTTTTACCTTGGTTAGATCCTTAACCTTTACGTCAAAAAGCAGCGGTTTTAAACCTTGTGCTATTTGTTCGGTGGTAAAAACGCAATCTTCTCTTATTTCGCCTATTAAGTAAAACTCCACCATATCAAAAGAAGTAACGGAGGTTCCGTCCACAAAGGAAGCAGCTTTTTTTACCACGTCAGAAGCAGTAACACAATCGCTTATATCTAAACGTATGCTAAAAGCTTGCCGCGTTGCGTAAGGCACAAAACGTATGCTTTTTGTTCGGTCAAGTATGCTTGTGTCAATCCAAACAAAACCCTTTTGACCTGTTTCGTCATAGCCGCGAGGCTCCAAACAACCGCTGTAAGCGGCATAACCCCGTGCGGCACCTTCTATTTTAAAACTATGTATATGTCCCAAAGCAAAATAGTCAATAGGTTTATCAAAAAACATATCTAAATCAATTGCACCGTAAATACTGTTTTTGCCTATATCGCCGTGAGCTATAAGAATATTATAATTTCCTGTATCCCAAACTATATCGTTTAGTTGTTTTCTTGTGACTGTTGTCAAATCAGCTCCGACAAAACAAACGCCGTCAAGCTCAAAGCAATTTATTCCCTCACTAAAAAGTATCACGTTTTTAGGCAGCCGTTTAACAAAACCATCATCAAATGCCGATTGGTCATGGTTACCGGTAAGTATAAAAATTTTTACGTTTGGGTGGGACGCAAAGGTATTTATCAACGCTGATTTGGTAGAGGGAGAAGCATATTTGCTTTCAAAAAGGTCACCCGCAACAATAACGGCGCCGTCACCGTTTTTGTCCGCTTCGGATATTAATTTACAAAAGGTATCTAAAATTTCCTGTCGGCGTAAAATAGCCTTATTGTGGGACAATGCGGCTAATTTACTGTCAAGATGAATGTCGGCGCAATGTATAATTTTCATTTTTTTATTATATCACACGTGAATGCATTAAGCAAATAAAAATTTTATAGCTTTTAATATATGACAAAATTTAAAATCATTATACATTTTAGTACAAATAATGCTGTGTATTTATTATTTTTAAAAAAATTGAAACATTTAGCAAAATATTAACTAATCGGTTGCCGATAGTATGTGTGTATGGTAAAATAGAAAAAATAACTTCTTTAAATCGGTACAGTGATGCCGGCAAGAAACTTTAAACCAAATGAGTTGCTCTGTTTGTTTAACGTATCCTGCCGCTGATGCAGGATTTTTTATATGAAAAATATGAAAATAAAAGCAAATTTAATGACACCTGAAGATATTGACAGAGCATTGACACGCATGGCGCACCAAATATTGGAAAAAAACCATGGCTCAGACAACCTTTGCTTAGTGGGCATTTTGACGCGGGGCGTGCCGTTGGCGTTTCGTTTAGCAAAAAAAATAAAACAAATTGAAGGTAAACGAGTGCCGGTGGGCATAGTGGATATTACTCTTTACCGAGACGATTTAGCAAAAAATCACTCCGACCCTGTCTTAAACGAAACAAAAATAGACTTTGATATAAGCGGAAAAACAGTAATACTTGTGGACGATGTAATTTATACTTGCCGAACCGCAAGAGCGGCTATGGATGCGTTAACTGACATAGGCAGAGCGGGCAAAATCTATTTGGCTATTCTTGTGGACAGAGGACATGGTGAACTGCCTATACGACCTACTTTTGTAGGCAAAAATGTCCCAACTGCAGCAACGGAAGCAATAAGAGTTTCTCTTACGGAAACAGACAACGACGAGGGCGTATCACTAATAAAGTTAACTTAGGTTTTACTTAAGGAGAAATAAAAAACATATCTTAGGAGGAAATTTATGGAAATTCGTTATGGAATTGACGCAACCCCAAAACAAATGGGGTGGAGCAAATTTATCGCTACAAGCTTTCAACAGATTTTAGCGATAATTGCAGCTACAATACTCGTTCCGCTTGTTGTTACTCAACAGAGCAACAATATGATTGTTATGTCGCCAGCAGCGGCACTTATCGGAGCAGGCCTTGGTACTTTAGTTTACCAATTATTTGTAAGGCGCAGAAGCCCCGTATTTTTAGGCAGTTCCTTTGCCTTTTTGGGCGCAATGATTGCCGCGGCGCAAGCAGGTTACGGCTTTTGGGGACTTATTATTGGCGTTGCATTTGCAGCTCTGGTTTATGTGGTTATTGCTGTTGTTATACATTTTGTAGGTAGCAAATGGGTAAACAGGATAATGCAGCCTGCTATTATTGGCGCAACTGTTGCCTTGATAGGCCTGTCTTTAAGCGGTACAGCTACCGATTGGGCTATGCACAACGGCGGTAGCGACTACAATTTAATCAGTATTGTTTGTGCTTTAGTGACGTTTATAGTAATTGTCCTGTCTGCAACTAAAGGCAACAAAACAATGAAGTTAATACCCTTTATCATTGGTATTGGCGCAGGTTACTTATTGGCGGGTATCTTTACAGCATTTGGACACATTTTCCATGTCGATTACTTAAAAGTCCTTGACATAAGTATTTTCACAAATATTTACGGTGCGGAATTTAGCTATAGATGGTTTGTAGATTTGCCTCAGTTAACCATTGTTGAAGCAATAAAAGGCGGTTTTAATCTTAACGGAGCTGATATAGGCAGCATTGCTTTAATGTTTGCGCCCATAGCTTTGGTAGTTTTTGCCGAGCATATAGCCGACCATAAAAATCTTTCGACCATTATTAAAAAGGATTTAATTACTGATCCCGGGCTTACACGTACATTATTGGGCGACGGAATAGGCAGTTTTGTAGGAGCAGTATTTGGCGGATGTGCTAACACTACTTACGGCGAATCAATAGGTTGTGTGGCAATTACGGGCAACGCTTCTACATGGAGTATAGTGGGCGCATCTATCGGCTGTGTTGCTATTGCCTTTCTCACTCCGTTAGTAACAATTATTAACGCTATCCCCAAAAGTGTTATGGGCGGAGCATGTATAGCTTTGTACGGTTTTATTGCGGTTAGCGGACTAAATATGTTGCGGAAAGTAGACCTAACGGAAAACAGGAACTTGTTTGTTGTAAGCGCAATTTTAGTGTCGGGTATCGGCGGATTGGTGCTAACCTTTGGAAAGGTTCAAATTACTTCCATTGCCGTTGCGCTTTTACTTGGTATTTTGACCAATTGGATTTTGGGCGGATTTTCTAAAGCTAATTGCGAAAAAGCGGAAAAACAAGCTAGCCAACTGATTGCCGACGAAAACACAGAAGGTGCTGACTCACAAGAATAACGTCTTAAAGTTTTACATAATATTTAAACAAAAATTAATGGCAAAGTCGCGACAATTCGCGGCTTTTTCATATAAATAACTATAAATTGTGATGATTATTTAGCGCAGAATTAAATGACAAAAAAGAAATACATTTAAAAACTGCATTTATAATTATTTGTTGTGTAAATATTGTAATTAAGCTTTATGGGTCAAAAAACTTGATTTTGAAATTTGATGTAAATAAAATATACAAATTTAACTTGACATTACCATAATCTGATAATATAATCAAAAGGTTGAAGGTAAATGAATAAAAAAATGGACGAAAAAAAGGGAAGCGCCGTCACTAAAGAAGAAGCGGATATAATTGTTGCTGCCTGCAATGCTTATGCTGATACGGAGCAGAAGAAACAGATTTTTTCGGCTATACAAAAAATTAAGGAATATTACGCTTTAAAACAAA
>CALLXO010000155.1 GCA_937875645.1 uncultured Clostridia bacterium | reverse complement strand
GAAAAACAAAAGCTAATACACAGTTGGCGTATAAGCACAGATGTCACTCGCACAAGCGATGAGCACGGCAGCATATTAAAACAGCTTTTGGGGGTGGAGCATATACCTTGTTCTAAAATAACCGGCGGAATTATAAGCAGCGTAATACCTCAATTAAATTATACCGTTACTCATATGATGGAGTATTTTTTCAACATCAAACCGTTGATGGTAGGCACGGGGGTAAAAACAGGTCTAAACATAAAATACGAAAACCCGCGCGAACTGGGCAGTGACCGTATAGTAACCTGTGTCGCCGCAAGCAAAAAGTATAATCCGCCTTATATTATGATAGACTTTGGCACAGCCACAACCTTTAACGTAGTAAACGAAAAAAACGAGTTTTTGGGGGGCTGTATCACCGTAGGCATAAAAACTGGAATAAGGTCTTTAGCGAACAGTGCGGCACGTTTACCCGAGGTAGAGTTGCGCCGGCCCTGTGCAGTGTTAGCCAACAATACGTCAAAAGCAATACAAAGCGGCGTTATTTACGGTATGACGGGGCAGGTGGAGTATCTTGTTAAAAAATTACAAGAGGAAGCAAACATAAAAGGATGCAAAATTATAGCGACAGGGGGATTAAGTCAGCTTTTGGAGTTTGACAATGCTAATTTCTTTGACGTGGTGGACAGAGGATTGTCGTTAGAAGGCTTGAGCATAGTTTACTACCTTAACAATCCTGACGAAAAATAAAAAGATATTAACCTTTTTATCGGCGGTGTAAAAATGCCCTTTATAAGCCAGCATTTTTACTTCTGGAACAAAAACAGCAGTTTACACGCCGTTGACTGCACAAGTTGACGGCGTTATTGCATTTATATGGATTTTAAACTTGTATCAAAATACAGTCCTTGCGGCGATCAACCGCAGGCAATACAAACGCTAACAGAGGGCATAAACAACGGTTTACGCACTCAAGTTTTACGTGGAGTGACAGGCAGCGGCAAAACCTTTACAATGGCAAATATTATTGCTGCCACCAATCGCCCTGCCATTATTATAAGCCACAACAAAACTTTGGCGGCGCAGTTATGCAACGAGTTTAGAGAGTTTTTCCCTCACAACCGTGTAGAGTTTTTTGTGTCCTACTATGACTATTATCTCCCCGAATCTTATATCCCCAGCCGTGACTTGTATATCGAAAAGGAGCTTTCTATAAATGACGAAATCGACAAATTGCGGCATTCGGCGACTTGCAGCTTGTTTGAACGGCGAGATACAATTGTGGTGGCTTCTGTCAGCTGTATTTACGGCTTAGGCGCACCGGGCGAATATTACCAGATGAGTCTTTCTCTTCGCCCCGGAGATAAGGTAAAGCGCAACGACGTAATTTCAAAATTGGTAGAGATTCAATACAAACGCAACGATATGGACTTAGCCCGAGGGACTTTTAGGGTAAGGGGAGATATATTGGAAATTTTCCCTGCTCAAACTTCGGAAAAAACAGTTAGGATAGAGTTTTTTGGCGATGAGGTAGAAAGGATAACGGAAAACGAGGCAATATCGGGGAAAAAGATATGCGAGTTATTACATTGCTTTATTTTTCCTGCTACTCATTATATAGTCAGCGGAAGCACGATGGAAAAATGCTTATCGCAAATACAGACAGATAAGGAAAAAGAGGTAGCAACCTTTGAAGAGGCAAACAAAGCTATAGAGGCTTACCGATTAAACCAGCGTGTAAATTATGATCTCGAAATGTTAAGAGAAATGGGTTATACCAACGGGATAGAAAACTATTCCCGTTATTTTGATGGCCGCAAACCGGGGCAACCGCCCTATACGCTTTTGGATTATTTTCCTGAGGATTTTATTACCTTTATTGACGAAAGCCACATAACTTTACCGCAAATAAGAGGTATGTATAACGGCGACCGCTCTCGAAAGGATAATTTGGTGGGTTATGGAT
The DNA here is from genome assembly GCA_937875645.1 of uncultured Clostridia bacterium. Lineage (GTDB taxonomy): Bacteria > Bacillota > Clostridia > Christensenellales > CAG-314 > SFEB01. The sequence continues at coordinate 993 of CALLXO010000155.1, read as the reverse complement.
TTCGCTTAAAAAGCGCATATGACAACCGTCCGCTAAAGTTTGAGGAGTTTGACGCACGTATAGGACAAATGATATGCGTGTCTGCTACTCCCAACGAGTACGAACTAAAATTAGCCGACCAAGTGGCGGAGCAAATTATTCGTCCTACAGGGTTATTAGACCCTGTTGTAGCGGTAAAACCGGTTGACGGTCAAATTGAAGATTTAATTGGCGAAATAAACAGCGTGGTGGATAAAAAGGGCAGAGTACTTATTACAACGCTTACAAAGCGTATGGCGGAGTCGCTTACCGAGTATCTAAGTAAGCGTGCCATCCGTGTCCGGTATATGCACAGCGATATAGATACTTTAGAGCGTGTGGATATTATAAATTCTCTAAAAGAAGGTGAGTTTGACGTATTGGTAGGCATTAACCTGTTAAGAGAAGGGTTAGACTTGCCGCAAGTTCAGTTGGTAGCCATTTTAGATGCGGACAAGGAGGGTTTTTTACGTAGCGTTAGTAGTCTTATTCAGACTATAGGCAGAGCCGCCCGAAACGAATTTGGGCGTGTGGTAATGTATGCCGATACAATAACAGGAAGTATGAAAAAGGCAATAGAAGAGACGGAGCGCAGAAGAGAAATTCAAGATGCTTTCAACAGAAAACATGGTATTATCCCTAAAACCATTGTGCATGATGTTAAAAATACCCTTATAATTTCGCAAAAAGATACGGGAGCGGCGACACCTAAGGAAATAAGAGAGCAAATAGAAAAACTCAATTCTGCAATGAAAATAGCGGCAGGCAGTTTAGACTTTGAGCGAGCCATTCAGCTAAGAGAGCAAATTGCCCGCCTTACAAAACAATTACAAAGAATTATGGAAAAGCATGAAAGAAATAAAAATAAAAAACGCAAAGGAAAATAATCTAAAAGGTATAAGCCTTAATATACCACGCGACAAATTGGTTTTATTTACCGGTATTTCGGGTAGTGGCAAAAGTAGCCTTGCTTTT
>CALLXO010000154.1 GCA_937875645.1 uncultured Clostridia bacterium | reverse complement strand
ATATATCCTAAACGCCTGTTTGTTTGCGTCTAAAAAGTCAAAAGCGTCACAAATGGGTTGTGCCGTCATAAGCATGCCTGCACCCCCGCCAAAGGCGTAATCATCGCATCTTTTGTGCTTATCAAGGGAAAAATCTCTTATATTTACGGCATTAACAGCTAAAGCACCGCTTTTTTGCGCACGTCCTAAAATGCTGCTGTTAAGCGGCGCAAACATTTCAGGAAAAAGCGTTAATATATCAATCTTCATGAAGACTGACCTCATTAAAAGTTTTTTCGTCCACTTTAAGAATGCTTTTATCCTTGTCAAACTTTGCGTTGAGTTTTTTAATAAAAGGAAAGCTGATTGTCTTGTTTTGCGCAGTTTTTATATAATAGACATCTGCCGAAACACCGTTAGAATACACGTCGAATAACTCACCAATTTCCTTGCCTGCGCTGTCAACTACCTTAAAGCCTAAAATTTCCTCCACTAAAAAAGTATCGGAAGGCAAGTTTATATCCTCTTTGTTTACATAAACAGTTTTGCCGCGTAAGCTTTCCGCTTGATTGCGATCGCTTACTCCCTCAAAAAGCACATATAAAAATTTACCGTCACTTCGCATAGATGTGACGGCTTTTTGCGCACCGTCAAAAAACATTTTGTTCAAATGAATTAGTGCGCTAACGTCCAAGGAGGACGAAATCTTTACTTCGCCCTTAATTCCCTGAGGTTTTATAATTGTCGCTATGGGTATTTTCATAATTTTTTTTGCTGTGTTAATCGCTTTGCCGTGTCTTTGTTTCGCCGTTTAGTATTTCCACAGAATATTTTTTGCCTTGTTTTATACCTATCGCTTTTGCTAAGGTACGTATGGCGTTTATAATTTTACCTTGACGGCCTATTACTCTGCCAATATCCTCTTCGGCAACAGAAATAAGAACGTCAACATTATTGTCATCTTTTTCCGTCTCTTTTATGGCTACGGCTTCCTTATCCTCAACAAGATTACTTACTAAAAACTGTAATAATTCTTTCATTATTGCGCCTTTTCTTCTGCTGTCTCGGTTGCCTTTTCTTCTACTTCTTCAGCTGCCTTTTCTTCCGATTTTTCTTGCTTTTCTTTTGTTTCAACATCCTTACCAGCTTTAGGCTTTAGTTTCTTGCCTTCAAGGATACCTTGTTGTACTAACAACGCTCTTACTGTATCGGTAGGCTGAACACCTTTACTTATCCAGTTTTTGGCTTTTTCTGCATCGATATTTATCGTTGCAGGTTGCGTCAGCGGATTGTAAGTACCTATTAAGTCGAAGTATGCTCCGTCACGTGCCTTGCGGCTGTCAATAACCACTATACGGTAAAAGGGTGATTTTTTGTCGCCCAAGCGGGTTAGTCTCATTTTTACAGACATTTTTGTTTCCTCCAAATGTATTTATAATTTTTTATTATTCAAAAAGGTAATCTTGCGCCTCTTTTGCCGCTAAAACGCTTCATAAGGTCTTTTGATTGCTCAAATTGCTTTATCAGTTTGTTTACCGACTGGACGTCTGTGCCGCTGCCTGCTGCTATTCTTCTGCGGCGGCTATAGTTTAATATTTTTGGATTGCGCCGTTCCTGAATCGTCATCGAAAGAATAATCGCTTTGTTTTTTGCCATTTCTGACTCGTCTAAGTCAGCGTCGCTTACTTTAAGTTTTGCCGCTCCCGGCACCATATTGAGCAAATCCTTGACGTTGCCCATCTTTTTTAAGCTGTCAAGTTGAGACAGATAATCTGTCAAATCGAAAGAAGCTTCCTTAAATTTTTGCGCCATAAGTTTTGCATCCTGCTCGCTTATAGCTGACTGTGCTTTTTCGATTAATGTAAGTACGTCTCCCATCCCTAAAATGCGGCTTGCTGTCCTATCGGGATAAAAAGGCTCGATGTCGGTTAGTTTTTCGCCCACTCCGCAAAACTTTATGGGTTTACCGGTAACAGCTTTGACGGAAAGTGTTGCGCCCCCTCTTGTGTCGCCGTCCATTTTTGTGACAATAACACCTGACAAATTGACTGCTTCGTCAAAGGTTTTTGCAACAGTAACAGCATCTTGTCCTGTCATTGCATCAATAACAAGTAAAGTTTCCGTAACAAAAAGATGTTTTTTAATTGAGGACAATTCCTCCATGAGTTTTTCGTCAATATGCAGTCTGCCTGCAGTATCAATTATAACAGTATCGTAATTGTATTTTTTAGCATGTTCAACAGCGTGTTTTGCAATTTTTAGCGGCGGCTGCTGTCCCATTTCAAAAAAACCGACGCCGGCTTTTTCCGCAACAACTTTTAGCTGTTGGATTGCCGCAGGGCGGTAAATATCACAAGCAACCAGCATAGGATTTTTGCCTTGTTTTTTTAGGTACAAGCCTAATTTTGCGCACATTGTTGTTTTGCCGCTGCCCTGAAGTCCGCACATCAGCAATATTGTGGGGAGTTTGCTTGATACCGCCAATTTGCTTTGCGTGCTGCCTAATAATTCTGTTAATTGTTCGTTAACAATTTTTATAACTTGCTGACCGGGAGAAAGGCTTTTAAGCACCTTTTCGCCTATCGCTTGTTCAGATACTTTATTGATAAATTCCTTGGCGACTTCTAAATTTACGTCCGCTTCAAGCAAAGCAATACGAATTTCCCGCATTGCTTGCTTAATTTCCAGCTCTGTCAGCGCTCCCTTTTTGGTA
>CALLXO010000153.1 GCA_937875645.1 uncultured Clostridia bacterium | reverse complement strand
CCCATACAACCGGCAATACACGCCTTCCTGCCGTTAGCTAAAATTTGCTGACTTATGCAGTTTCCGTATCCTTGATAATCGTATTTGTCGTCACAGTTTATCCCTCCGTTGCAAGTTACTATCGCCACCGTTTCGTTTCCGCCCGAATAAGATATACCTAAAATATTGCTTATATCTATTTTGTTAGCTTTAGTTGTTTGTCCGCAATCATCAATACTCGCCTTTCCCTCAACTAAAGCCTTTGCAAAGCCTTCGCAGCCTGCATGACCGCAACCGCCGCAATTTGCTCCACTTAAATGGGATAACACTTCCCCGATTTTTGGGTCCGTCTTGATTGCACAGTATTTAGAAATAAATACAATAAGCAAACCAAAAAACAAGCCTATGCCTGCCATTATGGCTACAACCAAGCCAAATTTTGTCCAGTCAATTTCCTTAAAAAGCAATAATACCTGCATTTTTCCTCTCCTTTACAGCGAAATAGTGCCGAAAATATAAAATGCCATCGCCATAAAACAGGCGCAAATCATAGTTATGGGGAAACCTTTAAGAGGTTTTGCTATATGAAGCTTGTCGACCTTTTCTCTAATGCCGCTAAGTAACACAATAGCAAGAGTAAAACCAATTCCGCTAAATAAGCCGTTTAAGGTAGCGGACAAAACACCCGTCACCATAGAAGAGGTAAGGTTAAGTTCGGCAACGCCTAAAATAGCACAGTTTGTTGTAATAAGCGGCAAATATACTCCCATCGAGCGGTATAATCCTACTGCAAATTTTTTTAGCACCATCTCAAGTATTTGCACTAATCCGGCGATAACAAAAATAAATACTATGGTTTTTAAGTAGCCTATGTTAAGAGGCACAAGCACGTACATGTATAAACAATAGGCAACTAAGCTTGCTACCGTCATAACAAAAATAACTGCAACACCCATGCCGAAAGCCGACTCGGTTTTTTTGGAAACACCCAAAAAGGGGCAAATACCTAAAAACTGTACTAAAACAAAGTTATTAACAAAAACTGCGGCTATAATTATGGTTAGATAATGCATACTATCTTGCCTCCTTAGCTACTTCTTTTATGGTTGCGTCTTGACTTAAACTCTCATCTGCTAAAGGTTTTAAGGTGCGTTTGTGTTTGTTTCTTCGTTCGATAGAACTATATACAGCAGAAAACAGTGCAATAAATAAAGCGTATGTTAAAAATGCACCGGGCGCAGAAGAGAAAAACTCTATCTTAAAATTCCATAACGTCAAACCAAAAAAGGCACCTTTACCCAAAATTTCACGCACAACGCCCATCAAAGTCAAGGCTAAAGTAAAGCCAAATCCCATAAACAATCCGTCTAAAGCGGCATAACCTGCTTTGTTGTGGCTTGCAAAAGATTCAGCTCGTGCAAGTATTATGCAGTTTACAACGATAAGAGGCAAATACACCCCCATCGTCTGAAACAAATCGGGCATAAACTTTTCCAACAGCATGGAAACTACCGTAACAAAGGAAGCGATAATCAAAACAAAAGCGGGTATACGCACTTTGTCGGGGATAGCGTTGCGCAGCAAACTCACCAATACATTACTGCAAATAAGAACGAATGTAACAGCAAGCCCCATGCCAATGCCGTTTATAGCCACAGTCGTCAACGCTAAGGTAGGACAAGTACCTAAAACAAGCTTAAATGTTGGATTTTGACGTATAAGACCGTCAAGGGCAATTTCTTTAACCTTCATTTTATACCTCCAATACCGTATTGATAAAGTAATATGCGCTGTTAACGGCATTGTTTATTGCAACGCTTGTTTTTGTCGTGCCGCTTACAACAATGCGGTTTATGTCGTCAGTATCAACGGAAAAATATCCTTGTGTTATATCTCTATCAATATACATCTGATAAAAACTATCGTTAAAGTTGGACATAAGCGTCTGACCTACATAACTTTCCATTCTTATTTTAATAAAACCGTTAAAGCTATCGTTTTTAAATTCCGCCAATAACCATAAAGTTACCGTACCGTCTTTGTAACCGTGATAACCTGTAGTCTTTAAAAGATAATTGCCGTCTTCAATTAAATAAACATTGTCAATAGAGCCAAAAATATTTTCTCTATTTTGCTTTAAAACATTGACTTTTCTGTATGATTTTTCCTCATTGTCATAAAAAGTTTTTATTGTGTTGGCAATCCTTTCTTCGTCAGAAATAAAAAGCGCGTCATTCAAAATAGCCAGAAGACCGCCTAAAATAACGGCGATAAGCACTAAAACCACAACAGATTTTATTGCTGTCCTCCTGTTGCCTCTGACTTCCTGAGTTTCGTCGTTAAACACTACTTGATTAGGTTCTTTACTCATTTTTGTGTCTCCTTAGGTGGCATTATTTGCTTTTTAATAGTGCCAAAAGGTTTAGGCACTATCCATTTGTCGATAAGAGGAACAATAATATTCATGAGCAATACAGCAAAGGTAACTACCTCCATTTGACACGCCATGCGCAGTCCCGCCGTTACCAATCCTAAACTGATAAAATATACCGTATTGCCCCATCCTGTGTTGGGGGTTGTAACATAATCGGTAGCCATAAAGACAGCTACAAACATTAGTCCGCCGCTAAGTATTGAGGGCATAAACCATCTAAAATCAAAGCCGTTTAATGCAACGGTAAAAAGACCAGTTGTAGCTAAGTAAATAAGCGGCCATTTAAAATCTATTACTTTGCGTATTGACAAATAAATATAGCCGATAAGGATAGCAATTTTTGACGTTTCGCCGATACAGCCAGCCAAGTTTCTGCCTAAAAATAAATCTAATTTAGATATACCTATGTTATACAATGAACCGCTTTCCAGTATGTTTGCTAAGGGCGTTGCGCCTACCGTAATTCCGTTTGGGTCTACCCATCCGCCGGAAACATAAGCAGTGCTTAAACCTAAAAAAGAAATAAATACAAAACACCTGCCCGCTAAAGCAGGGTTTACTATGTTGTTGCCAGTACCTCCAAAAATCATTTTTACTACGATAATAGCAAAAATGCTTGCAAGAATAGGTACAAACCAAGCTACTTTTACATTAAAGGATAAGCCAATTAACAGTCCCGTGACTACGCTTGTTAAATCAATATCAACAGCTTGCTTAAAAGGCTTTTTACTTAATAAATTGTAAACAACTTCGCTAACTACTGCCGAAAGAATACTAAGCAATACAACGGGAATAACACGTATGCCAAACAGTATAGTGCCGGCAATAAACGCAGGAATAAGAGAAATAATAACATCCAACATAATTCTTTTTGTGCAGGTATTATCTTTGATGTGCGGCGAACCGCTGCCAACGAATCTTTTGCTTTCCATTAATTTTTCTCCTTAAGTTTTGCCTTACAAAGTTTTATGCTCTGTACCAATGCTCTTTTAGCGGGGCAAACATACGAGCAGCACCCGCATTCAATGCAATGTTCGACGCCGTATTTGATAGACGTAGTATAATCCCCTGCCTGCGTGTAAAAATCGATATACATAGGCATAAGATTCATAGGGCAAGAGGCGGCACAACGTCCGCAACTAATACAAGGCGAAGGCTGTACCAGACTTGCTTCTTCTTCTGTCATAGCAATTAGTCCGCTATCCGTTTTTGATACCACTCCTGTTGTGTCTATTAACGCTACACCCATCATAGGTCCGCCGCTAATTAGTTTGACGGTTTCGTCCTTAATTCCGCCGCAATACTCTAATATTTTAGCATAAGGCGTCCCCACTCTTACCAAAAGGTTTTTGGGATTGTTTACGCCTAAACCGCTTACCGTAATAACCCGCTCATAAAGCGGTTTATTTTTAATGCAAGCATCAAATACAGCTTTGCATGTCGCTACGTTTTGCACAACAACGCCGACATCCATTGGCAAGCCTTTTGCCGGCACTTTGCGTCCGCTAACAGCAAAGATAAGCTGTTTTTCCCCGCCTTGCGGATATTTCTTTTTTAACAATACAGTTTTTATATCTGAGTATTTTTGTAACAGTTGATAAGCTTCAAGTTTATTTTCCTCAATTCCTACGATAATTTTGCTTACGTTAAGGCTTTTAGCAAGAAGTTTTGCGCCGGTGATAATATCATCGGTTGTTTCAATCATTAATCTATAATCGCAGGTTAAATATGGCTCGCATTCGGCGGCATTAATTATAAGCGTGTCAACAGGTTTTTTGGGGCTTATTTTTATATGAGTAGGAAACCCCGCACCTCCTAAACCCACAATGCCGGCTAAAGCTATCCTTTCCTTAATTGCTATTGCATCTCTTTTGTCTATATCAGGCAGTGTTGCTACTTGTCCTTCGCTCCGTTTAATATGGATATAATTAGCAGGTACACCAAATTTGTTTAAACGCTGTTCCGTCCCTATTACCTGTCCGCAAACGGGAGAAAAAATATTAGCAGATACATTGCCGCCTTCTTTAGCAATAAGCTGACCTTCATTTACTGTATCTCCTTTTTCCACCACAGCAACAGAGGGTGCGCCGATGTGTTGAGATAAACTCACAAAATAATCATCGACAAGCGGCATTTTTTCGATAGGCTTATCGCGTGTTATATGCTTGTTGTCGTCACAATGAATTCCCTTGTGAAAAGTTTTTAAATTTACTTTAGCCAAAATAATCCTCCGTGAATAAATATAACTGTATTATAATACAGCTTTTTCAAAAAATCAACGCTCTAAAGCAACTAAATTTTAAATGCTTTTTTAATATGCTTATAGTTAATTTTCTGCGTTATTTCTCTTTTTCACTATAATAAAATTTTCAAAAACTTCAATTATAATGTTTTATATTGTCTAAATAAAGAAAATAAATTATTTTATTGGCACACTTATAACAAAAAACAAATATTAAATGTTTTTTATTATAATTTGTTAACTTTTAAACGATTTTGATATGCTAATTGCAATATAAGCCGTTTAGGTAAATTTATTACAAGAAATTATTTTTTATTTGTTTCTTTAAGATTACACAAGTCTTTTGTGTTTTTAAAAACGTATTCCTTTTGACTGTTTACCACTTTATTGGTTTTTCTATCTTTAAAATATGTTCGTAAACTGATTATCATCTGCCAGATGCCTAAACCCAATAGCAAAACTCCAAAAGAATATTTCAATACTTCGCTGCTTACATGGTTTGTTAAAAATGCGCCAATAATTGCGCTGACCACTGCCGGAACTATTATCCATCCTGTATTTTTTACGCTAACAAGTCCGTTTTTAAAGTGCAAAATTAATGCCCCAACTGCCATAGGTAAAAAACTTATCAAATTAATTGCCTGAATCGTTTGCTGTTGAATATCTAAAAAAAGTAAAAGCGGGATAAGCAGCGTTCCGCCTCCCATGCCCATGCCTCCCAAAACGCCTGCTATTGCGCCAAATACGATAAGCCATATTTCGTTCATAAAAACATCCTTATTCCTGCTGCAATCATTATAAAAGAGAAGATAAACTTGATAAAATTGCCCTTTAATTTGTTAAGCAATAATGCACCAAACAATCCGCCGCCTACTACGCCTATTGTAGCAAATAAAATTTTATGCCAGTCGCCGCTTCCGTTAATTAAATATACAACTGCGCTGACAATACTGACGGGCAAAATAATAAGTAAAGCAGTTGCGTGTGCGTTTTTTTGCGGCAAAGCACAGAGCCATAAAAGGAACGGAACTACCGTTTACAAATCCCCCCAAAACGCCGGCTATTGAAAGAAGCAGGATTTTGAATTTATCTGACATTACGCTATTCCTCCACCGTAGTCTATGTTATAATTTTAAACAAATTGAGCATTTTTATTAAAAAATGCCTTTATAGTTATTGCTTTTTTTTTAAATATGTATTAGAATGGTTTAACGTAGTTAACCTATAGTGTTGACATAAATTTACAACTTTAAGGTGATTTTAATGAGTAATAATAAAAAAGACAACCGTTACACTCCTGCTTACAGAAAAGCTGATGCTAAAGATACGGCAAAGCAACAGTCAATAAAATCCAAAAAATTATGGACAATTTTGGCAATTGCTCTTGTAACAGTAATTGCCGTTACGGCTTCTTTATCTATCGCTCTTTATAAGGAGGTTGTACCTCAAAATATAACAAGCGATGCCACACAGCAAGGCAGTAGCAGTTTGACGATAAGCAACAGCAATTTTAAATATACCTTTGCTGACGGACAAAATTTGCAGTATCCGTTAATCCCCAATGACTGGACGCCAAAAGATGATATGGACAAGTCCTCTATTATGACGGGCGTTTTAGACACAAGCGACTGGGACAATGTTTTACTCGATTTAAGCTCAAAAAACTTAACGTTGCCGCAAGCAAATCCATATTATCCGACATATGACGGTGAGTTTGACGAAGAGGAAAGCCGAGTATATCTTATATCCAAAAAACGAAATGCTGAAGGCAGCGCCGCAAACGTTACGTCAACCGGCTTCAGTATTAATGCCGGTTCCTATGTAAAAATTACTGTTTGGGTAAAAACCTTCGGAGTGGAAGGTACAGGTCTTTATTTTTCTATCAAGCAAAGCGCCACACAAGCACTTGGTACTTCCGTTTACCGCACTGTAAACATTAATGCAGTTGCTACTAATAATAATGATAACAACGGTTGGACAGAGTACAATATTTTTGTGGAAGGTCACAAAACCACCAACGAAACAATTTATTTGGAAA
>CALLXO010000152.1 GCA_937875645.1 uncultured Clostridia bacterium | reverse complement strand
TATTTGTCATAACAGTTGTATGCAATGACTGATACAAATTGGGTTTAGGTACGGCAATATAATCTTTGAACCTACCGGGAATAGGTTTCCACTTAGCATGAATAGAGCCTAAAACACCATAACAGTCTTTAAGGGATTTTACAATAACACGCAAAGCAGTTAAATCAAAAATTTCGCTCAGCGTCTTACCCTTTTTCATTTTTTTATAAATACTGTAAAAATGTTTTGTCCTGCCTGATACTTCTCCCTCTATTTGCAACTCAGCAAATATTTCCTTGAGCTCAACAAGCATTTTATCTATAAAAATTTGCCGCTCTTCCTTTTTTTGCGCAATATTTTTTGCCAAATAATCGTATGCTTCACGGTCTAGATATTTTAAACTTAAATCTTCTAACTCGCATTTAATCTGACTAATACCTAATCTGCCCGCAATAGGTGCAAAAATGTCCAAAGTTTCCCTAGAAAGTTTCTGCTGTCTTTCCTCCGACAGATACTGCAAGCTTCGCATATTGTGCAATCGGTCGGCAAGTTTTATAATAATAACCCTTATGTCCTTTGCCATCGCAAAAAACATTTTGCGAATATTTTCCGCTTGCTCTTCCTCTACACTGTTAAATTTTAAGTTGGATAGTTTAGTAACACCTTCGACAAGACCAGCCACATCTTCGCCAAATTGTTCCTTAATTTGCTCTAACGTCAAAGACGTGTCTTCTACCGTATCATGCAAAAGAGCAGCACAAATCGCTGTGCTGTCCATACCTAAGTCCATAAGCAAATCGGCAACTAAAACAGGATGAGTAACATAAGGCTGTCCACTTGCCCTTATTTGCTCTGCATGCACATTTTGCGAAAGTTTTAGTGCGTTTTCTATATCGGTAAAGTTTTTAGAATAATAATACTTTGCCTTAGATATTAAATTGTCCACCGTAGTGTTTAGTTGTTCGTCGTATTTCATACTTTTTCGTTTAGATATACAAACAACGAGCTGTCGATAAGATTACGTTTAACGTTGTCGTTTATATGATATGTGTCGCAGTTAAAAGTCAATATACCCAACTGCTCAAATACTTTGACAGCCGCAAAAAACTGCGGACGTGTTACATCGGCAAAAAATGCCATATCGTAAGCTTCGTTTAAATCCTTGCCCTTATAATTATATATTACTTTATATACGCTTGCGCATATATTTCTGTCTATGTATATTTTACTAATAAAAGAGGGCGAGGGCAAACGAAAAGAAGCAACTTTATCTTTTCTTGAAAGGTTTACCCAAAAACCGTTACCGTAATCAGAAAAAACTATTACCGAGTTATAATTATAACAGTCAATATGCTCAGGCGCTATCAAAACGCAATTGGGAGAATAACGTCTTAAATAAAAATAATCGAAACAATAATTGTCAAAATTAAATACTTCCGCTGCATATTCGTAATCAACATAGCTGTTAAAAACTACCAACACCCCTTTTTTTGACAAAAGATTTTTTACTTGGTTTTTGTCCAACTTTTTAGAAGGAGTAGGCAAAACGCTTATGTTTTTTAGGTAATTGACGGCATATATTTCATCATAATTTATGTTATTCAAAAATTCAAAATCATTAATAATTCCGCAAATACTTTCCGTATATTTATCATATTCCAGCGTAAACAGCATTCGACATTCTGCTTTGCTCCTAAAAACTCTAATTAGATGCGCATTTTGTCCAAACAATTTAAGTTCGAGTCCGCTTTGCATGGTTATTTTAAGATTGCCGTTGCCAAAAACTGTGGCATTAGTGCAAAAATCTTGAGTGTAAAATATTGGCTTGTCGTTAGGGAGCATTGGCTCTAAACGGTTAAGTATATCAAAATAATCCTTTTTGAGCCAATTAAGGGTAAAGGGTAAATCGTAATAAAGTTTAAAATCGGTGTGCTTAACAATTTTTGCGTTTATAGTATCTATTAAAATTTGAAGATTGTTTTGTAAAACGGTAAAGCCAACGCTGTTTTGATGTCCGCCGAATTTTTCCAACAAGTGGGAAACCGAGGAAAACAAGTCAAACATATTACAGTCATCATTCCCCCTAGCACTACCTATGTATTTGTCGCCCTCTTTTGTCAAAAAGGCACAGGGAAGATTATAACTTTCCTTAAATCGATTTGCCGCAATGCCTAAAATACCTTTAGGCCAATCATCACCGTATAAAAATAACATTTTTACTGTGGACAAGTCGGTGTTTTTTAGCGTTTCTTCTGCTTGAAT
>CALLXO010000151.1 GCA_937875645.1 uncultured Clostridia bacterium | reverse complement strand
CCCTACACGACGCTCTTCCGATCTTGTCCTCGGCAAACTTAACACGTTCCTTTTTTATGCTTCTTATTAGCAAAAAGGTAAACAAACACATGAGCAGTACTACCAGTACCGTAAACAAAATATATACTCTTACGTCGTTAAAACCTGACGTCGTCATACTTAATAAGCTTTTAATCATTTTTTTGCTCCTTGTAACTAGAGACAAGTGCCAACAAAGCGTCCTTGCTGACCGCCTTGCTTATAAAAAATCCTTGAATAATATCGACACCCGCTTTAGTAAGGTAATTCTTTTGTTCTTTAGTTTCCACTCCTTCGGCAATACAAGTAAGAGAGAGGTTTTTGCAAATATCTGCTATTATTTTTACTATAGTGCGGCTGTATTCGTTGTCGCTTATGTCGCTTATAAATTCCTTATCTATTTTTATGGTGCTGATAGGCAGTTTTTTTAGATACATCAAGGACGAATACGCCATGCCAAAGTCGTCAAGGTGAATGGAAATGCCTTTTGCTTGTAGTATCTGAAGTTTTTTGATAGTCTCCTCAAAATTTGACATCAAAAAGCTTTCGGTAATTTCGAGACACAAACTGTTTGGCTTTAAGCCAAATTTTGAGTATTTTGCGAGAAACGCTTCGGCAAAGCCCGCCTGCATAAGTTGCACTGGCGAAACGTTTAAAGATATCGCAATTTTGTAAGGCTCTAACAATTTTGCCGTTTGAAAGCCCTGTTCATAAATATAGTCGGATAATGCTATCATGCATCCGCTTTTTTCCGCTATGTTTACTATTTCCGAAACACTAAGGCTTATGTTTTCGGCAGTTTTTATGCGCATCAATGCTTCTACACCTACAATACAGTTTTTGGTAACGCTGTATTGCGGCTGATAATATACTAATATTTCGTTATTTTCAATAAGTTTTAATATATCTATATCTTTACGCAAATAACTCAAATAAAATTTGCGTTGGCTTTCGTGATAAACATAATGGTTTACATTTTTATTGTCAGTGGCTTTTTCTAGCGCAACTTGACAATAATATAATACGTTTTTAACTGTCTTGTCCTGCATTAAATGGTCGCACAGCACAAAACCGCCCTTGCAGTCTACCTTAACTAAGTTTTGCATTATGGACATAGGTTTGTTTAACTGCTGCATTAAATGGGGCAATTGCTTAATTATATCGGGATAGAAAGATACTTGACATAAAAAGACAAAAATATCTTTTTCTGCCAAATAGTAAATGCTGCCAAAGCGTTTAAAAACCTCATTGAATCTTTTGGCAAAAAACAGTTTGAGTTTTGCTTCAAATTCGTTGCCAAACATAACTTTAAAGCTGTCTAAATTTTGCGGTTTTATTTTACCCAGCAAAAAATCCGATTCCATATTATCCATGTCGCTGATTAGCGAGCGTTCGTTAGGTAGCCGTGTGGAATCGTCATACATAATTTTTTCGTAACCTTCCTTTACTGTCTGCATCATTGCTGTGTTTTCCGCACCGACAAAAGTAAAAGTAGTAAGTCCTCTATTAAGTAGCATTGTAAGGTAATTAACGTTATTTTTGCTGTCCACCGCCTCAAAGAAAAACATATTAGCATTTGTTTTTAAAGGGTTAGCCAACACTGAACGCAAAGATTTAGTATTAGGAAAAATTTTTTTAAAGGCACGGTTTGCCTTTATTATATTAAACTCCTTATCTGTTTTGACAACAAATAATCGCCGCCCGTCAATGCCGCAAAAACTCTTATATTCCCTTACGGAAATAATTGTGCTAATTACTACAAAAACAAAACACAAAAGGATTACTATTGAAAAAGCAATAACTTCGTTTATGAGCAATTTGTCGGAAAAATCATTAGCTAAACTGCTTTCCGTTAAACCGTAACATGTAAAGGAAATTTCTTGCGTCAAAGTCAACGTATAGGTTTTTGCAAAGGCATATGCCGCCTTTTGGGCATGTGTTGTGCTTTTAATTTCTTGATAAGATAACTCGCCAAATAAGTCGCTGTATCTGACGCCTATATGACTATTATTGTTGGAAACTGCTATTTTTTGGCTGTCAAAAAACAGTCCGTATGTAAAAAAGCCTATATCATTATTTAATAAGTCGGACGCTTTTATAAAGCCTATTATTACCCTTTCCCCAAGAGTTTTGCTTATTATCACAAGGCGGGTTTCGTCCTCTGTCAATTGACCACTATTTGTTTGTCCCGCTAGCATTTCTTTAAAGCTGAAATAATTTATATCATTGTTTAGGTTTTGCGCAATTTGCGAATTTACTAAAAATGTTTGGCTGTTTTCCTCTCGATAGCCAGTAAGAGATGCCCCTTGTAGCTGTCCCACCGCATAAAAATCTGTCGAATTTTCAAAAACATCATCATTTAGCATTAAATATTTTTGGTTAATATCGTAAACAAAGCTATTGGCAAGCGCATCTAATTTAAAATAGCCTGCTTCAAAATACTGAGCTTTTATATTGCTCATCAAAAAACTGTGCACCAAAAAAGCTGCTGCCGCAATAGCTAACAAAAAAATTATTATTATAATAATCAGTTTTGACGTCAGATTTTTGAAAAAAGACATTAAAAAGCTTTTATTCTCCCTTTTTGTTAGTTTAACATAACGAAAAATAATAGTCAATTGCCCTTATGTTTTTGTTTGTTTTTGCGCATAAAACTTTTAAACATAAAAAAATTTTTGCCCACTAAAATTGGGAAGGTGGTGTTATGATATATGATATTAATTTTAAAAAAATTCCCCTATCAAATCGCTGATAACTCCATATGCTGCTGTTAGTCCTGCCGCAGCAGGAACATAAGAAATACTTGCAGGCGAGCGTTGCATTTCTCCTTTCGCCTGTTGCGGGATTTCTTCACTAAACACCGTTTTTAAGCTCTCTATTCCTCGGACTTTTAACTCCCTACGCATAACTCTTGCTAACGGACAGTTTTTTGTTTTGTAAATGTCTTCCACCTTAAAAAAAGGCGTAAGCTTGTTGCCTGCTCCTAAACAGCTAATAACGGGAACATTTAATTTTTTAGCGTTGACGATAAGTTGGATTTTTGCCGTCACCGTATCAATAGCGTCAACTATATAATGATATTTTGCCAAATCGAATTCAGAGGAATTCTGCGGCAAATAAAACTTTTTTATAGCTTGCACTTTTAAATTGGGGTTTATGTCCAACAATCTTTGCGCCATAACGTCCACTTTGTTTTTGCCGATACTGCTTGTCAGTGCAACAATTTGCCTGTTAAGATTGGTGACGTCAACGATGTCGCTGTCCACTAAGGTAATTTCCCCAATGTTAGCGCGCGCCAAAGCTTCGGCGGCATATCCGCCAACGCCGCCTATGCCAAAAATAATAACTTTACTTTGCGCAAGTTTTTGTATTGCGGCTT
>CALLXO010000150.1 GCA_937875645.1 uncultured Clostridia bacterium | reverse complement strand
AGCCTGTGGTTTCTTTATATAAAAAAACAGACTGTTTTATTTTAAACAGTCTGTCAGCTTATTTAATTAAGTTTACTCTTGATTTTTGCTGCTTTGCCTGTGCGAGCACGCAAGTAATAAAGCTTTGCGCGTCTAACTTTACCTTGACGTACAATCTCTACCCTGTCAATTTTTGGACTATGGAGGGGGAAAGTACGCTCAACGCCTATTCCGCTGGAAATGCGTCTTACGGTAAAGGTCTCAGTAAAACCGCCGTGCTTACGGGCAATAACTATGCCCTCATATGCCTGAATCCTTTCCTTGTTTCCTTCAATAACCTTGAAGTAAACTCTCACTGTGTCGCCTACGTTAAATTGTGGCGCATTAGGATTTAAATTTTCCTGCTCTATTGATTTAATGATGTCCATTGACTTTTTCTCCTTTATTTATACTAAGTGTTCATACACATTTTTTGTCATTGGAACACCCGAAGTCACCGTAATATGCTAGCATATCAACGAGAATTTTGCAAGCATTTCTACTATTTTTTTTAATTTTGCTATTTTATTTTTAAGATGTAACAGCATCGATTTACTTTTTTAAAGTGAAAAAGCATTTGCGATGTGGTTTATTTCTTCCCCCATCACTTCTATTACGTCAAAACGGCAAGCAACGTCAGAAATTAAGTTTTGCATAAGAAAATACTTTGCGGCTGTTATTATCCTTTTTTGTTTTCTTGCATTCACTGACTCGGCTGGCCGTTGAAAATCGGTATTTTTGCGTGTCTTAACTTCCACAAAAACCAAAGCGCCGTTGTCCCGTGCAATAATATCAATTTCGCCAAAACGACACCTGAAATTTTGCTCAACAATTTTGTAATGCTTTTTTTTAAGATATAAAACAGCGAACAATTCGCCCGCCTTGCCTTTTGTTTTAGTATTCATTTAATTTAAAACCTATATTGATTTGTTTTTCATATATTTTTGTTGCTTATTTAAAACTTAGTCAAAAGGTCTGTTTGTTCCAAAAAGAAATTTTTTATAAAGCTTTTTCGGTGCAAAGAACAAGGTCCGTATGTTTTTAAAGCGTTGATGTGCTCTGGTGTGGCGTAACCTTTATGACGGCAAAATCCATACTGCGGAAAGAGTGCATCATATTCCACCATTATCCTGTCTCGCGTAACTTTGGCAATAATACTCGCCGCCGCTATATTGTAGCTTAATGTATCCCCTTTTATTATGGGCAAAGTATGTATTTTAGTGTCAGAAAGTTTAACCGCATCAATTAGCACCATATCGCACTTGCATTGTAGTGAATTTATACAGTCTTGCATCCCTTTTTTTGTTGCGTTTAAAATATTAATTTTATCAATAGTAGTGTTGTCAATAATACTTGTGTTATATTCTATTGCTTTTTTAATTATTTTTTCATAAAGGATTTCTCTTTCAGTTGGTTTAAGCTGTTTGCTATCATATACTCCTTTAATTATGTCTTTGTCCGCTATCGGCATAACAACGCAAGCAACTACCACAGGACCTGCTAAAGGACCCCGTCCTGCTTCGTCCACCCCAGCTACGCTTTTGCCCTTGCTTAAAAAATCTTTTTCGTAAGTCAATAAATCTAGCTTAGAAATATGATCTGCTTTACTTTCTCTTTTTTTTGTATGCGAATTTTTTTGCATATTATTACATACCATAATCGGCGGGCATCTCTAAAGTGATTTTGCCGATTTTGCCTTTTCGAAATTCGCCTAAAATCAAATTCGCCGCTCTAGTTAGATCGGGTTGTCCCTTAGCTAAGCAGCCTCTTTTTTTTGCAATTTCCACCAAAATTTTTACAGAGGAATTTTTTAACGTCAAGTTGTCCAATTTAAAACGCTCAGCCAACAATTGAGGATAAAGCACATTAAGTTTTTCCAACAAAAGTTGTGCCGCCTGAATTATATCCACTACATTATCGCTAATACTGCCGATAAACAAAAGGTTGGTAGCTATTGTTTGGTCTTCAAATTTGCTCCATAGAGTACCGGGTGTATCTAATAATTCTAACCCTTCTTCCAGCCTAATCCATTGCTTACCTTTGGTGACACCGGGTTTGTCTCCCACTGAAGTGCTTTTTTTGCCGCTTAAGCTGTTTATAATTGTGCTTTTGCCGCAGTTGGGGACACCTACAATCATCGCCCTTGTTGGTCGATAAACGCCTCTTGCTTTTAGCCTTTCTAAGTTCTTTTTATAAGTATTTGCAAAGGAAGCTTTTATAAAATTTATCAAATGCGGATTTTCTTTACTCACCTCTAAAGCGTCTTTCCCTATTGATTTAAAATAGGTTAACCACTTTTCTGTTTTTTCATCATCTGCTAAATCGCATTTGTTTATGATAAATACGCAAGGCAAATCCTTTAATATTTTATCAAAAGCAGGGTTGAAACAGGCAAAAGGTGCGCGAGCATCCACAACATAACCAATTACGTCTATATTGGCTATGTTTTTCTCTATTAGTCTTAATGCTTTGGTCATGTGACCGGGAAACCATTGTATATACATTTTTTTGCCTTTTTTATCTCTTATTATTAAGTGTAATTACTTTTATATTTACCAATAACAGCTTCAACGGATGCAATTCAAACAGCATTAGAAGCT
>CALLXO010000149.1 GCA_937875645.1 uncultured Clostridia bacterium | reverse complement strand
AGAAGCTACCGTGTTAACAGCTCATTGGACAGCAATAACAATTAACATAACCTTTAACCTTGACGGTGGCGAAGGCACGGCTGAACCTCAAACAGTTACTTACGGTGCAGCATACGGCACATTGCCTACAGTTACAAAAACAGGTTACAACTTTGTCGGTTGGTATCTTGAAGACGGAACAACATTAATAGAAGCAACATCAATTGTAGACATTACAGAAGCTACCGTGTTAACAGCTCATTGGACAGCAATAACAATTAACATAACCTTTGACCTTGCTGATGGCACAGGCACAGCTGAACCTCAAACAGTTACTTACGGTGCAGCATACGGCGAATTGCCTGAACCCACAAAAACAGATTATAACTTTGTCGGTTGGTATCTTGCCGACGGAATAACACGAATAGATGCAACAACAATTGTAGACATTACAGAAGATACCGTGTTAATAGCTCATTGGGAACTTATTGAATAATAGTAGCTTAGCACACATTGATTATCTGTAATAGGTTAGTAAAAGGAATCAAAATAACGGGGCAATTGCCCCGTTATTTTTGTATCTATGTTAAGGTTCATAAACGTCTTACGTCTTTCATCAAATATCGTAATCGTTTTTTTTGTGTAAGAAATTTCTCGTTAGCTATAGGATTGACAGTTTAATAATTCCTTATAAATACATATCAGCGTTACTAATTTATTTATTCAAAAGACATGCATTTACACATACTAATTTTGCAATCAAAATAAATAACATATATTTTAAACTGTACATATAATTTAATTTATGTTAAAATAATAATAAAGGGTAAAATATGTTAAAGTTAAAGGACATCGAAAAAAAGTATATTATTAGCGACACGGCAACGGAAGCGGCACTCAAAGGGGTGACGCTGTCTTTTCGCAAAAATGAGTTTGTCGCAGTTTTAGGTCCTTCAGGTTGCGGTAAAACCACTTTGCTTAATATTATCGGCGGGCTGGACCACGCCACAAAGGGCGAGTTGATAATTGACGGCATAAGCACAAAAAGATACCATGATAGAGATTGGGACGTTTATCGCAACAGGCGCATAGGCTTTGTTTTTCAGAGTTATAATCTTATTCCCCACCTCTCTGTGCGGGAAAATGTTGAAATTGCGCTTGTGGTTAGCGGCAAATCAAAGGCGGAACGGCGTGCAAAAGCGCAATCAGTTTTGGAAAGAGTGGGTTTAGACGACCAAATTAACAAACGCCCCAACCAATTGTCGGGCGGACAAATGCAAAGAGTAAGTATTGCGCGCGCACTGGTCAACAATCCTGAAATCATTTTAGCAGACGAGCCTACGGGGGCATTGGACAGTACAATAAGTATTCAGGTTATGGATTTGTTGGCGGAGGTAGCAAAGGAGCGGCTGGTTATTCTTGTTACTCACAACGCCGACATTGCCAATAAGTATGCCAACCGTACAATAAGGCTATTAGACGGCAAAGTAATTAGCGACACCAATCCGCATTTTATTGAGGAAGACAAAATAGAGTCAGAAATTGCTTATGACAAGGACGCTTGTTTAGGGGAAGAAGCAAAGACAGAAAAGCAAGCTTTTGAAGCAGAAAATCAAAAGGTTATTAATAATTACGGCGAAAATAATGCAGAAAGGGAAGAAACAGCAACAGATGAAAATGCCGTTTATTTATGCAACAGCGATAAACAAAGAAGCGATAAGCAAAAAAAGAAAAAAGAAAAAAAGCCTCGCACACGCATGAGTTTTTGGACAGCGTTGTCGCTTAGTTTAAAAAACTTGCTGACAAAAAAGCTGCGCACATTTTTGACTTCTTTTGCAGGCAGTATAGGTATAATTGGCATTGCCCTTGTGTTGGGTTTGTCCAGCGGGTTTGGCAATTATATCGACAAAATGCAGGTGGACACGATGAGCAGTTATCCGCTTACCATTTCTAAAAACGGTATTAATCTTGACAATATTATGTCAATGGATTGGCAAAACAGCGGGGAAAAATTCACTGACAAGCAAAAGGTGTATTTGCAGAAGGTTATGGAAAGGATGCAAAATTTGCGCAAAATAAACACCATTACCAAAGAGTACATTGACGAGGTGATAAAACCTATTGAGCAAAATAAACAGCTTTGCCACGGCGTGTCGTATGAATCAGACATGGAAATAAACGCTTATTCAAAAACGATTATTAACAATAATTTTCATAGCAAAATAAGCAATTCTATGTTTATTCAGCTGATTGACAACGATGACTATTTGCTTAATCAATACGATTGTTTAAGGGGCAATTTGCCAAGAGAATATGACGAAGCGGTTATTGTGGTGGACGAATACAATAGGATAAGCGACATTAGCGCAAAAATGTTGGGTTTGGACGCAACTGCGGATAGCATAAGCTTTGACGAAATTATGGAGTTGACGTTTAGAGTGGTCACCAACCACGATTTATATACCTTTAACGGCGTAAAATATTCTAAGAGTGAAATTAAATTCAACGACTTTAATTTATTGCACAACATTACTTATGAAAATTCAGTGGAGGAAGGTCATCATGGTTTTGACCTAAAAATTGTAGGGATTTTACGGCCCAACCGAGACACCACGACGGGTTTTATGACTTCGTCGCCTATTGGCTACACCCACAAGCTAATAAGTCACCTTATTGATTTAGAGCAAAACGAGGAAACTCGAAGCGAAGTCGCAGCCGCGCAGGCGGCAAATACCGCAACAAATGTTTTAACAGGGCTTCCTTTTGATACGCCAAGGGCCTTTAGCGACAACGCAAAATTTTTGGGTTTGGATGATACGCCTACTGCTATTAAAATTTATCCCGTTAGTTTTGAAGCTAAAGACACAATTAAGGCGCAGTTGGACGCTTACAATCAAGGTAAATCGGAAGAAAAGCAAATTATTTACACAGATATGATGCAGTTGTTTGTCACCATTTTAAACAATATGGTAGACGGGATAACGTATGTTTTATTGGCATTAACGGCTGTATCCTTAGTGGTAAGTAGCGTTATGATAGGCATAATTACCTATGTGTCGGTGTTGGAGCGCACTAAGGAAATTGGTATTTTGCGAAGTATTGGCGCGCGCAAAGTGGATGTTTCGAGAGTGTTTAATGCCGAAACGCTCATTATCGGTTTTGTCGCCGGCGTGTTGGGGGTGGGCATCGCCTATTTGTTGGGGATACCTCTAAACTTGCTGTTGCTGCATTTAGTTGACATAAGAGGGCTTGTTGCCATTAATCCAATTCATGCTTTAATACTTGTTGCAATAAGTATGAGTTTGACGCTAATTGCCGGTCTTGTGCCCAGCAGAATTGCCGCAAAACGTGACCCAGTAATTGCGTTGAGGACAGAATAGCCACATAGATATGCATAAAGTGCTTGACGAAAATAGTAAAAAGTAGTACTATTTAAACAATTGAAAAATACTCTATCAAGAGTGTCGGAGGGAACGGACCCAGTGAAGACACAGCAACCTATTGCATAAGTAATTTAGGTGCTAAATTCCGCTAAACGGCAAATAGCCGTGTTGGAAAGATAGGGGCAAGATAAACTTTTTGTCCCGCTATTAAATGCGGGATTTTCTTTTAAAAAAAAGCGTAAAAAGCGCGTAAAAAGCCATAATTAAAAGGAAGAAAAATGAACAACGAAAGAAGATTTTTTACAAGTGAAAGCGTGACAGAAGGTCACCCTGACAAAATGTGCGACCAGATAAGCGATGCAATTTTGGACAGTATTATCGAAAAAGACAAAGACGCTCGTGTGGCGTGCGAAGTGATGTGTTTTACCGGTACTGTTTTGGTAGCAGGGGAAATTACAACGCATTGCTATGTAGACATACCGAGTATTGTTAGAAAAACCGTTATAGATATAGGTTACACACGGGCAAAATTCGGTTTTGACGGCAACACATGCGCCGTTTTAACAAGCATTAACGAGCAGAGCAAAGATATTGCTTTAGGGGTAGACAGCAGTAAGGAATATAAAAACAGCGGAGAGGAAAAGGACAGATTGGGTGCTGGCGACCAAGGAATGATGTTTGGGTTTGCGTGCGATGAGACGCCTGAACTTATGCCTTTGGCGCATATTTTAGCAAACAAAATATGTAAAAGGTTAGCGCAGGCGCGTAAAAGCGGCGAATTAAACTATTTGCGTCCTGACGGAAAAGCACAAGTTACGGTAGAGTATCAAGGGGATAAACCGTTAAGAGTAGATACAGTAGTGGTGTCTGTTCAACATGCGCCAAAAACTGATAAACTCTCGTTAGAAAAGGATATAAAACAGCTTATAAAGGAAGTAGTGCCAAATTTCCTTTTAGACGAAAAAACAAATTATTATATAAACCCAACAGGCAGTTTTATAATTGGAGGACCGCTGGGGGATACTGGGCTTACTGGTAGAAAAATAATTGTAGACACATATGGCGGTTACTGCCCGCATGGCGGCGGCTCATTTAGCGGCAAAGACCCCACAAAAGTGGACAGAAGCGCGGCGTACATGTGCCGATATATATGCAAAAATATCGTGGCAGCAGGATTAGCAAAACGAGTACAGTTGCAAGTCAGTTACGCAATCGGCATGGCAAAACCGATTAGTATCAGTATCAACAGTTTTAATACCGGCTTAATCACAGACAGAGAGTTGGAAAATTTGGTTGTTAAAAACTTCGATTTGCGTCCTAAAGCAATTATCGAAAAACTTGACTTGCTTAATCCTATTTACAAAAAAACAGCTTGTTACGGTCATTTCGGGCGGGAAGAGTTTCCATGGGAAAAAACAGATATGGCGCAGTCGCTAAAAAAACAGACGAAAATCTAAAAAAAGCGGTAAAAATATGCGCCTTTTACATATAAAAATGTTACAATAAATTAATGACGCTAAAAGGCACAGTAGAAAACATAATATTTTATAATAACGAAAACGGTTATTGCGTTTTAGAGTTGGTTTCCGCAAACGACGGCGGCGAGTATACCTGTGTAGGAAATATGCCCATTGTTACTGTGGGAGAGGAACTAACTTTAGAGGGCAAATTTGTCACGCATCAAAGGTTTGGCGAACAGTTTTTGGTGGAAAAAATAGTTTGTTCCGCACCCGACAGCATCGAAGGGTTGATAAAGTATCTAAGTAGCGGTCTTATTAAAGGTGTGGGTCCTGTGACGGCGCAAAACATTGTGGACAAGTTTAAGGGAGATACGGTAGAAATAATCAAAAATAATCCTTTGCGGTTGGCCGAGATAAAAGGCATAAGCAAGGCAAAAGCTCTGACTATCTCTAATTGTTTTGCCGAGCACATCAAAATGCAGGAACAAATAATGTTTTTGCAAAGTTATAATATAAGCAACAATACTTCTATTAAAATTTATAATGCGTATAAGGAAAACACACAGAGGATACTAAACAAAAACCCTTATAAGCTTATTGATGACATAGACGGAATAGGTTTTATCACCGCTGATAAAATAGCGCAAAGGATGGGCATAGCAAAGGACAGCGAGTTTAGGGTAAGAGCGGCTATTGTATATTGTTTAAAGGAAGCAGCTGAAAAGCAAGGCAACACTTATTTGGAAGTGGAAGAAGTTAATAAACAGCTAAGTGGAATACTTGATTTAAATATAATTGATTATAGCCACTTGCTGGAAAAAACATATGAGAATTTACAATTTGATTTATTATGCAAGATAGTTTTTGACGGAGAAAAGCGTTGCATTGCCCTTTCAAAATACTTTAATATCGAAAAAGCTATTGCTGCATCTTTTATTAAGTTAAAGTACGGTGCTATCCCGATAAATGTCGATACGTTATTTCTTATTGACGAATTTGAGCGGATTAATAATATAACCTTCCATAAAAACCAAAGAGAAGCAATTAAAAGTGCTGTCGAAAACGGCGTTACTGTCATAACGGGCGGACCAGGTACAGGCAAAACGACAATTATAAAATGTATCAGTTATATTTTTGATTCGTTAAAACTTAAGGTGGAATACTGTACCCCCACCGGTAGAGCGGCAAAACGGCTGAGCCAGTCAACAGGTCAGGAAGCAAAAACAATACATCGAATGCTTGGCATGGAATTTAGCGGCGGATTGTTGCGTTTTGCTTATAATAAATTCAACAAGCTGTCCGCCGATGCTGTGATTGTGGACGAGCTGAGCATGGCGGACGTTGTCATAATGAATAGTTTATTAAACGCCGTTAAGGACGGTTGCCGCTTGGTTTTGGTGGGAGACAAGGACCAGCTACCCAGTGTTGGGGCAGGTAACGTGCTTAGTGACGTAATAAAAAGTCAACTTATTGAAATAAAATATCTTACTCATATTTATCGTCAGTCAGAAGACAGTTTGATTATTACCAACGCTCATTTGATAAATCAGAGCAAGATGCCTGTTGTGGACAACGAAAGCAGGGACTTTTTTGTGTCCTATAAAGATAATCAGGAAGATATACTTAATTCTGTCACCGCCTTAGTGCATTCTCGTCTGCCAAAATTTACAGAGGTAAAATCAACGGATATTCAGGTGTTGTGTCCTCTTAAAGGGGGCGTTGCGGGCGTTAACAATATCAACACGCAACTGCAAAGATTATTAAACCCCAGTGACCGTAGCAAAGCGGAAGTAAAATTTGGCAATACTGTTTTTAGAGTGGGCGACAAGGTTATGCAGACTCAAAACGATTACGAATTAGAGTGGGAAAAATTAAACGATGACGGAACTATCGAACAGGGTACCGGCGTCTATAACGGTGATATAGGGTTTATTATAAAAATTGAAAAAGCAGCAAACCTGATTTTAATACGATTTGAGGACAACAGAGTTGCTAAATATAATTTTGAAGGGTTGGAAAATATAAAGTTGGCGTATGCTGTTACTATTCATAAAAGTCAGGGCAGCGAGTTTGATGTGGCTGTTATTGCCGTTACTAACGGGCCGCCTTCTATATTAAACAAAAATTTGCTTTATACGGCAGTCACACGTGCAAAAAAAACGGTGGTTCTGATTTGCAGCAAAAGAGTTATGGGCATGATGGTAAAAAACAATTATGTCAAACAACGCACAACATTATTAAAAAAGTTTTTAATAGAGGAAAATAATAAGTATGTCTCTCTTTACTCCCACACAATTGTTTGATGCACATAAATTTACTTGTGCTGTTTGCAATAAAGATATTTTTGACGAAAAATACTTTTGTCAGAACTGCTTTAATACGCTGCCCTTCAACAATGCTAAAACGTGCAAATTATGCGGCAGCAAGTTAGTGGGGGAAAACGATTATTGCGCACATTGTAAACCGGGACGCTCTTTTTACGAAAAAGCTTTTTCTTCCTTTGATTATGACGGCGATATAATATCCTTAATGTATGCTTTTAAATACGGCAACGCCAAATTTCTTGCGGAGGTGTTTGCAAAATATATGGCAAATACTTATCTAAACGCTGATTTAAAAGTGGATATGGTAGTCGCAGCGCCTCTTTCCGTTAAGTCTTTGCTTAAAAGAGGTTATAATCAGTCGCTGCTGCTTGCTCAATCCTTTTGCAATTTAGCAAATTTGCCGCTGATAAAAGATAATCTAATAAAGATAAAGGATACAGTTCAACAGGAAAAACTAAACAATTATGAGCGGCGAAAAAGCCTTATGGGCGCATTTGCATTAACAGAAGGCAAAGTATTTGAAAACAAAATTATTATTGTAATTGATGACGTAAAAACTACAGGCACTACACTAAACCGTATTGCTAAAACGCTAAAAAAAGCAAAAGCAAAAAGAGTTTACGGCTTGACGGCAGTGTCTTCAAGGGACAAAACCATTACCGGAACAAAGCGGAGGTAAAAATGAATAATAAAAAGTTACTTAAACAACTGGAAAAAAAGGCAGTGTTTGTGGAAAAATTAGCACAGACTTACGCCGAAAAAACCGATTCGGAATTAAAAGCGACAACGCCGTGGCTCAAAAAGCGTTTAAGCGAAGGCGAAAGCTTAGATGATATTCTGCCCGATGCTTTTGCAGTAGTCAGAGAAGTATCAAAGCGTGTATTAAATATGTACCACTTTCATGTGCAGGTATTAGGCGGTATTGCTTTGCATCAAGGACGCATAACGCAAATGACGACAGGCGAGGGCAAAACTCTTGTCGCAACAATGCCTGCATACTTAAACTCCCTAACGGGCGAAGGTGTTCATATTGTTACGGTAAACGATTATTTGGCAAAGCGTGACGCAGAGTGGATGGGCAAGATTTATAAGTTTTTAGGTGTATCTGTCGGCGTCATTTATGCGCAAATGCCACAAAAAGAAAGACACGAAGCATATCAGAGCGATATTACCTACGGCACAAACAACGAGTTTGGTTTTGATTATTTGCGTGATAATATGGCGGTCAGCAAACAGCAATTAGTACAAAGAGGGCTAAATTTCGTAATTATCGACGAGGTGGACAGCATCTTGATTGACGAAGCACGCACGCCGTTGATTATTAGCGGCGGAGGCAATAAGAGCAACGAGATGTATATTTCCGCAAACAAATTTGCAAAGACACTTAACCGTGGCTTTGAAAAAGCAGGTGACGAAAAGGGCAAACTGGAATCTCTTTCCGAAGGCTTTGATGAGGAGTTAGAAAACGAATACGATGTTCTTGTCACCGAAAAAGAAAAATCTGTGCGGCTTACTATCAGCGGTATAGCAAAGGCAGAACGATATTTTAATGTTGAAAACCTTTCTGACGTGGATAATACCGAGTTAAACCATTATATCAATCAATCCTTAAAAGCAATATTTATTATGAAACGTGACGTTGACTATATTGTGGAAAATGGTGAAGTAATTATTGTTGATGAGTTTACAGGACGCAAAATGATAGGCAGGCGGTTTAACGGCGGATTGCATCAGGCAATAGAAGCAAAAGAAGGGGTCAGGATAAGAGAAGAAAGCAAAACTTATGCGACAATTACTTTCCAAAACTTGTTTAGAATGTACAAAAAAATGAGCGGTATGACAGGTACGGCAAAGACAGAAGAGGGAGAGTTCAATTCAATTTATAATATAGACGTTGTAGAAATTCCCACAAACAAACCTATGATAAGAGTGGACTATAACGATGTTTTGTATTCTACCCGCAAAGGCAAGTTGCGCAACATTGTGGAAGATATAGCAGAACGAAACAAGACAGGACAACCGCTTTTGATAGGTACTATTAGCGTTGAAGCCAGCGAAGAGCTAAGTAAAATGCTTTCGCTTAAACGCATAAAACATAATGTTTTAAACGCCAAAAACCATGCGCGCGAGGCGGAAATTGTTGCACAAGCAGGCAGGTTAAATGCTGTTACCATAGCAACCAATATGGCAGGACGTGGGACGGATATTCTTTTGGGCGGAAATCCTGAGTTTATGGCAAGACAGGAAATGGAAAAACAAGGCTATGAGTTAGAGCAGATACAAACTGCCACCAGTTACGCCGAAGGCACGGAGGAAGAAGAAAAGTTAAAGGAGATTTACCGCTGTTTATACAATAAACATAAAGAGGTAACAGATACCGAAAAAGCTAAGGTTGTTGAATTGGGTGGATTGCATATTATAGGCACCGAGCGGCACGAGAGCCGTCGCATTGACAATCAGTTGAGAGGACGCAGCGGACGGCAAGGCGACCCGGGCAGTAGCGTATTCTTTATTAGTTTAGAGGACGATTTGGCGCGGCTGTTTGGCGGCGAAAGACTTAAAGGGGTAATGTCCTTTTTCAAATGGGATGAAGATGAGCCGATAACGCAGCGCATTATTACTAAAACAATAGAAAACGCACAGAAAAATATTGAAAGCAGATACTTTGCAATGCGCAAACAGGTTTTACAATACGATGACGTAAACAATATGCAACGCAAAATTATATATGCCGAGCGTGCTAAGGTGCTTGAAGGCAAAGACATACACAGCGAAGTGCTAAAAATGGCGGAGGGGTATTGCCGAAAAGCACTTGAGGATGCAACGGACGCAAACCCAGACAGTCGCAAATGGAACTTTGACCGCATTAACCGTATTTTATATCAAAGATACTTGCCCAACACAAATAATTTTTTGACGGAAGATATGAAAGTACTTGCCGCAAAAGAAATTTTGGCAGAAATGACAAAAAAAGTTCAAGATTTGATTGAAGAGCGAAATATTAATAGTGACGAAGAATTAGACTTTAAAGAGGTGGAACGCTACATTCTTTTGAGAGTAATTGACGAAAAGTGGATGAACCATATAGACGATATGGAGCAAATGCGTAAAGGCGTTGGTTTAGCGGCGATAGGACAGCAAGACCCTGTGGCTTTTTATAAAAAACAGGCTTACGAAATGTTTGAAGAGCTTATGACAGATATCCAGTATTCTACTGTACGGCTGTTGCTTTTTGCGAAAATCAAACGTGTAGAAAGAACGGAAGTTGTACCTCAAAAGAAAGGCTTAGAGGATAATCCTAATTTATCATTAAATCGTCCTTGTCCTTGCGGAAGCGGCATGAAGTATAAAAATTGCTGCGGCAAAGAGGAAGCAAAAAGACTTAAAGAGGAATACAGAAAAAACAAAAAAATAAGTAAAAAAGGAGAGTGATAAGTTTGATAAATGTTGACGAACAAAAGTTGATATTAAAAGAGATAACAGCAAAACTAAAGGGAGCGGGTGAGTCTCTTTGACCCGATTAATCTTAAAAAACAGGTAGCGGGATATAAACAGCTTACTTTAGCGGATGATTTTTGGCAGGACGTTTCTGCCGCTCAAAAAATCAGTCAACAGCTTAAACAAGCCGAGTACAAATTAAGCAATTATTCAAAGCTTTGTAAGGATTTAAACGCCGTCGAGGAGATGATAGAGCTTTTTGCTGACGATGAGGAATTATTAAAGGAAGCGGCAAAGGAAATAGCTGTTTTAGCCGAGCGTGTGGATGCTCTGCATTTAGCTACTCTTTTAAAAGGTAAATACGATGCAAATGATGCAATTTTGACCTTGCATGCTGGAGCGGGCGGCACCGAAGCTATGGATTGGGTAAATATGCTGTATCGCATGTATGTCAGATATGCCGAGCGGGTGGGATACAAAGTTGCAGAAATTGACAGGTTAGACGGCGAGGAAGCAGGCATAAAAAGCGTTACCTTTAATGTAAGCGGCGAATATGCTTACGGCTACTTGAAGGCGGAAAAAGGAGTTCATCGACTTGTACGGATAAGCCCTTTTGACTCAAACAAACGGCGGCACACAAGTTTTGCTTCGTTAGAAGTAATGCCGATATTAGAGAGCGATAACGAAATCGAAATAAACGAAAAAGACTTAAAGGTAGATACCTTCCGCAGCAGCGGCGCAGGCGGTCAGCACGTAAACAAAACAGAAAGCGCAATAAGGATAACGCACTTGCCCACCGGTATTGTGGTAAGCTGTCAAACGCAACGCAGTCAAATTCAAAATCGAGAATACGCGCTAAAAATGCTTAAAAGCAAATTAGTTGAAATTAAGGAAAGACAGCAAATGGAAGAAGCTGCGGCTATTAAGGGGGACATAAAAAAAATAGAGTGGGGCAGTCAAATACGCAGTTATGTTTTTTGTCCGTATACTATGGTTAAAGACCACCGGACGGGTTTTGAAAACGCAAACATAGAAGACGTTATGGATGGCAACATTCAGTCTTTTATTGAGGATTATTTAAGCAAGGCAATTTAATGATAAACAATAACAAAAAAGAAATACCAGATATCCTAAAAAAAGAAGATATAACAGTATTGGGTATCGAAACAAGTTGTGACGAGACAGCTTGCGCTGTCGTAAAAAATGGCAGGGAAGTTTTGAGCAACGTTATTTTAAGCCAAATAGATATTCATAAGCTTTATGGCGGCGTTGTGCCGGAAATTGCCAGCAGGAATCACGTTGAAGCTATCGAAAAAGTAGCTGATAAGGCATTACAAGAAAGTGGAAAAACATTCGACGAAATTGATATTATTGCTGTCACTTATGGGGCAGGGCTTGTAGGGGCGTTGCTGGTAGGCGTGTCTTTTGCAAAAGGTTTGGCACAGACTACCAATAAGCCGCTTATTGCGGTAAACCATATAGAAGCGCACATTTGCGCCAATTACTTAACTAATCCGCAATTAACGCCTCCTTTTTTATGCTTGTTAGCAAGCGGGGGTCATACCGCGATTGTTAAGATAAAGGGGTATACTCATTACGAAATTTTGGCAAGTACCGTTGATGACGCAGTGGGCGAAGCTTTTGACAAAGTTGCGCGCGTGTTAGGTTATCCTTATCCGGGTGGTCCAAACATTGACAAATTTGCAAAGTCAGGAAAAAACATTTATAAATTGCCTAACGTGGTGATAAAAAACGGAAATTTTTCCTACAGCGGTTTAAAAACGGCAGTAATAAACACCCTGCACAACTATCAGCAAAAAGGTTTGATGGTAAACAAGGAAGATATGTGTGCAAGCTTTACTCATGCGGCAATTGACGGTTTAGTGGAACGTTGTCAATTTTTTTTAAAACAGCATAATCTTAAAAAAGTGGCTGTAGCAGGCGGAGTGGCTGCAAACAGCTATCTAAGACAAAAAGTTAAAGAAATAGAATATGTCGATGTTTACCTCCCTGAAAGGGTGTATTGTACCGACAATGCCGCAATGGTGGCAAGTATAGGATATTTTTTATTTAAGGAAAATAAAGATATAGCATCCCTTGATTTAAATGCCGCCCCCACTCTTAAACTAAGGGGCAAAAAACCGCAATAATTTTGTTTTAAAAATGTTGCGTTGCTAATTAATCATAAGTAATAAAGCTTTGCATATTTTGTTGTTAAACGTCTTTACCGATAAAAAATCCAGTAGAATTATTTAAATAAAACAAGTACGACTGCGTTAACAAAAACATAATATATATTATGCTAAAAAGTTATTAAAAATTAAAGCGGTTATATTATGCATAAAAAACCCATACGAATGTGTATTATATCAAGATTTGCATTATAATTATACAGACTTTAATTTTCGTTAGTTAATTTTTTTTAATTTAAACAATAATCGCAAAATAGGCTTGACTTAAATTTTATGATAGTCTAAAATATAAATTGTTGAGGTAGTTTATGGCTATGTCGATGCAAATAATGCATAAGCTAAGTTTAAAACAACGGTAACACCGACTACCTTTTGGGTAGTCATTTTTTATTAGAAATAACATTCTGTCTGGAGGAATGAAGTAATGAAATTTATCAAAAGAGAAACATTAAAACAAAAACCCGATTTTAATCAACTTGTATTTGGAAAATACATGACTGATTATATGCTCGAAATGGACTGGGAAAACGGAAAATGGGGCGAAATGAAAATTGTGCCATACGCAGATTTATCCTTGAGTCCCGCCTCGATGATACTGCACTACGGTCAAGGTATCTTTGAAGGTGCAAAGGCTTTTAAAAATGAGAAAGGCAAAATCACGCTATTCCGTATTGACGCAAACTTAAACCGCATGAATAAGTCGGCTATAAGGATGTCTATGCCTACTTTTGACGTAGAGCAAGTAAAAAAAGGCATTGAGAAGTTGGTTTCTATCGAAAGAGAATGGATACCCACAGGCGAAGGTCAAGCGTTGTATCTGCGTCCTACCATGATAGCGACGGAACCTACTATCGGCGTAAAAACCTGTATGCATTTCAAGTTTTATGTGATTTGCTGCCCAGTTGCAAGCTATCTTACCGGCATTAACAGTCTGTGCAAAATTATGATAGAAGACAAGTACGTAAGAGCATGCATAGGCGGCACAGGCGAAGCAAAGTGTGTGGGCAATTACGGCGCAAGCTTTTTAGCTATGGAAGAAGCAAAAAAGAAGGGATACAGTCAAGTATTATGGTTGGATGTAAACCATAAATACGTGGAAGAAGTAGGCACGATGAACGTTATATTTGTTATTAACGGCGAAGTTGTTACTCCCTCTTTAAGCGGAAGTATTCTTCACGGAATAAACCGCGACAGCGCAATTACTATCTTAAAAGGCAAAGGGTATAAGGTACGTGAGGAGTTTATTGATGTTGCTGACCTTCTTAAAGCAGTAAAAGACGGAAGCCTTACCGAGATGTTTGGCGTAGGTACTGCAGCAATTGTAAGTCCAGTTGGAGTATTAGGTTACGAAGGAAAGGATTACACGATAGGCAACAACGAAGTAGGACCAGTCAGCAAACTTCTGTTTGAGGAAATGATGGGCATCCAAAGAGGCAAATTACCTGACAAATACGGATGGGTAACAGAAATTAAAGACTAATATCGTTTTCAAACGTTGAAGGAGAACAATAAATGGAAAAAGTTAAGGTTGACTTTGAGGCCTGCAAAGGTTGCGGATTGTGCGTTATGGCTTGTCCAAAAAAATTAATGCAAATAGGCAGCAAGAGCAACAATAAAGGTTATTTTGTAGTAGAGTGCTCCGATCAGAATGCCTGCATAAGTTGCACATCCTGCGCGCGCATGTGTCCCGACAGCGCATTGGAGGTAAGCAAATGAGCAAAAAGATTTTAATGAAGGGCAATGAAGCTATTGCCGAAGGCGCAATTAGAGGCGGTTGCAGATATTTTTTTGGATATCCTATTACTCCGCAAAACGAAATACCCGAATATATGAGCTGGAGAATACGTGAAGTTGGCGGTGATTATATACAGGCAGAGAGCGAATTAGCGGCAATAAACATGGTTTACGGCGCAGCAGGAGCAGGAGCGAGGACTTTGACAAGCAGTTCCTCTCCGGGTTTAAGCTTAAAGCAAGAAGGCATAAGCTACATCTGCATGGCGGAATTGCCCTGCGTGCTAGTAAATATGACACGTAGCGGTCCTGGTTTAGGCGGTATTCAGCCTTCACAAGGCGATTATTTTCAGACGGTAAAGGGCGGTGGACACGGAGATTATAAAATGCTGACATACGCTCCCAGCACCGTTCAGGAAGCTGTGGATATTTTATACGATGCTTTCGACAAGTCGGAAAAATACCGTGTACCTGTATTTATTTTGGGAGACGGACTGTTAGGACAGATTATGGAACCTGTTTCCTTTAAACCTATGAAGGAAATGCCAAATCCAAACACTAAGGATTATGCTACAACTGGCAAACATCATGGCAAGGAAAGACGCATAGTAAACAGCTTGTACATAGAGCCAGAGATATGCGAACCAAAAAATTTAGAATTACAAAAAAAGTATAAGCTTTTAGAAGAAAAAGAAACTCTGTGTGAGGAATATTTGTGTGACGACGCCGAAATAATAATTACAGGTTTTGGCACTGTAGGCAGAATAATTCGCACAGCGGTGGATGACTTAAGGGCAAGAGGCATTAAAGTGGGTATGATTCGTCCCATTACTATATTCCCCTTCCCTGGTGAAGTATATAAAAAGTACGCAAATAAACAAAGTGTAAAATTATTTTTAGACGTCGAGTTAAACGCCGGTCAGATGATAGAGGACGTAAAGCTGAATGTTGCAGGTAAAAAACCGGTAGAATTTTTAGGCAGACTCGGCGGATACGTAGTTTCTCCTGAGGAAATTATCGAAAAAGTCATGGAGGTAATAAAGTAATATGCAAACAGTATATAAAAAATCCGAAATGCTTACAAGTAATCCCACGCATTATTGCCCTGGTTGCACACACGGAATTGCGCATAAACTTATTGCCGAATCGGTAGTAGAATTAGGTTTAATGGATAATGTTATTGGCGTTGCACCGGTAGGTTGCGCAGTTTTTGCTTATAATTATTTCAATTGTGATATGCAGGAAGCCGCACACGGCAGAGCACCTGCAGTAGCCAGTGCAATTAAGCGTGTACATAAAGATGTGGCAGTGTTTTCCTATCAAGGCGACGGCGACTTAGCAAGCATTGGTATGGCAGAAATTGTTCATGCTGCTACAAGAGGCGAAAACATAACTGTTGTTTTTATCAACAATGCAATATACGGAATGACAGGCGGACAAATGGCGCCTACCACTCTTGAAGGTCAAAAAGCTACAACTTGCATTTACGGAAGGCAACCACGAAGCGAAGAGGGCGACGTTGTAAACGGCAATCCTGTACGTGTTGCCGAATTATTGGCGACGTTAGACGGTCCAGCTTATATCGAGCGTGTTATGCTTACCGATCCAGCCAACGTAATGAAAGCAAAAAGAGCAATTAAAAAAGCGTTTGAATATCAAATGGCAAAAAAAGGTTTTACCTTTATAGAGGTTATGTCAAGTTGTCCTACAAACTGGTATACTTCTCCCATAGACGCATTAAATATTGTGAAAACTCAGATGATAAAAAAATATCCCTTAGGTGTATTTAAGGATATTGGCAGGGAGGCAAAATAATGGAAAGCAGAATTGTTATTTCAGGTTTTGGCGGACAGGGTGTTTTGACAATAGGTAAATATATTGTTTACGGCGGGATGAACGCCCAAAAGGAAGTATCTTGGATGCCTTCTTATGGTCCAGAAATGCGCGGCGGCACAGCAAGTTGTTCTGTCGTTGTAAGCGACAGACAGGTAGGCAGTCCTATTGTGACTATGGCTGATGCTGTTGTGGTTATGAATAAGCCGAGTTTGTCAAAATATTTGCCAAAAGTAAAAAAAGGCGGCACAATACTTATAAACAGCAGTTTGATAGATACAAAAGCGGATAGACAGGACATTAATGTTGTTTATGTGCCCGCAAACGATTTGGCGGTAGAGTGCGGCAGCGCAAGGAGTGCTAACATAGTGATGTTTGGTGCTTTTGTAAAGAAAGTAGGCGTAATTACATACGAAAATGCTATTTCGGTATTAAATGATAGCTTCGCAAAAAAGCCTGCAGTACTCGAGACGATACTGAAATGCTTCGAAAGAGGTTATAACTTAGATTAATACTTAGGGGGTCAGATGAGAGACTATTCGAAAAAAACTGTAAAAGTAGAAGATATATTAAATTTAGTTAAATCTGATATGAAAGTCGCTGTTGGCGATGCCTCTGTTGAGCCTCAAGGGTTTATGAGCAATCTTCACACAATTGCCGACAGGGTAAAAAATGTGGAAGTTTGGACTTGTTTGCAAATGCGCAGTTATCCTTTTATGGAAAACGCAAAATATGCGGATAGTTTTAAGGTAAGGTGTTTGTTTTTTAGCAAGCCAACACGCGAAGCGTCAAAAATTATGGATGTGAGCTATGTGCCCACTCACTTGCGGCACACCGCACGCAACTTATGCGCACAAGGCGTACCGGATATATTCATTGGTAGTTGTTCTGCTCCTAACGAGCAAGGGCTTATGTCTATAAGCATGTCTAATATATATTCCACCTCCGTCATTAAGGAAGTTAAGGCGGCGGGTAAAATAGTAGTGATGGAAGTAAACAAAAAAATGCCTTTTGCATACGGCGAAAATTGCGTGAGTATTGACGACATCGATTATATTGTTCCCGTTGATT
>CALLXO010000148.1 GCA_937875645.1 uncultured Clostridia bacterium | reverse complement strand
ATAACATGCCTATTATTTCAGCTATTGCAGTAGACAGCATAGGCGATATGTTAAGTTCTCTCGCAATTTTGGTGTCTATTCTTATTGGACACTTTTTTACCATTAACCTTGACGGTTATATGGGTGTAGTTGTTTCGGTGATAATTTTTATAGGCGGATATAAAGTACTAAAAGAGACATTTAATTCCCTTCTGGGCGCAGCCCCCACAGCGGAGGAAGTAGCAAGTGTAAAGAGCAGGCTATTTACCTATGACGAAATCTTAGGTATACACGACTTAGTGATACATAATTATGGACCTAAAACACGTTTTATAACAGTACATGCAGAAGTGGATGCATCTATGTCAGCAATGACCGCACATGAGCTTGCGGATAGGATAGAGCGTGATTTTCATAATCATGACCAAACAGAAATGCTTGTGCATATTGATCCCATTGTCACTGACGATGACTATACAAATTTAATGAAGGAAAAAATAATAAACGCTCTTGAGGAAAAAATAGGAAGTACTGACATTCATGACTTTAGAGTAGTTTACGGAAACAGAAATCGTATTTTGTTTGATTATGTAGTTTCTTTTGGCAACGAAATACAGCCTTCTCAAATTGAGAACTTGCTTAACGACCACATAGATTCTACCGTTGATTATATTATTACAATAGATTTCAAATAAGAGGATAAAATGAGTTTAGCAGATAAAATATTTGTAAAAAATATAAAGGATATTTTGGAAAACGGTTTTAGCGATTTTGACATCCCTGTCCGACCCCATTGGAGTGACGGTACTCCCGCACATACAATAAAAAAATTTTGTATAGTAAACCGTTATGACCTAAAAAAAGAATTTCCCCTTATTACCTTGCGACGTACTTATTTTAAAAGCTGCGTGGACGAAATTCTTTGGATATGGCAAAAAAAGAGCAACAACACACGTGACCTTAAAAGCGGCGTGTGGGATAGCTGGGCGGACAAAAAGGGGAGTATTGGCAAAGCTTACGGTTATCAATTGGCGCAAAAAAGCGTTTATCCCGAAGGCAAGTTTGACCAAGTTGACCGAATTCTTTTTGATTTAAAAAATAATCCTTACAGCCGCCGTATTATAGCAAATATGTATGTGCATAGTGACCTTCACCAAATGGCACTTTATCCTTGTGCATATTCTTTTACTCTAAATCTGACAGGCGACACGCTCAACGGCATATTAAATCAACGTTCACAAGATATGATGGTTGCCAACAATTGGAATGTAGCGCAATACGCCGCACTTTTGCATATGTTTGCTGCTGTAAGCGGCTTTAAGGCGGGGGAGTTGGGGCATGTTATTGCTGATGCACATATTTATGACAGACATATTCCCATAGCATTAAAAATGATAGAAAAACCTCAATACGATGCGCCGAAATTTGACCTTGCGGCTAAGAGCGATTTTTATTCCTTTACTGCTGACGATTTTAAATTGATTGATTACAAATATAATGACTTTAAC
The DNA here is from genome assembly GCA_937875645.1 of uncultured Clostridia bacterium. Taxonomy (GTDB): domain Bacteria; phylum Bacillota; class Clostridia; order Christensenellales; family CAG-314; genus SFEB01. The sequence continues at coordinate 1,536 of CALLXO010000148.1, read as the reverse complement.
TTTACTTTGGAGGTAGCTGTATAATGAAAGCAATTGTGGCTGTTGACAGAAAATGGGGAATAGGGAAAAATAACAGTTTGCTGTTTAATATTCCTTTGGATATGGATTTTTTTAGGCGCACTACATTAAATAAAGTTGTGGTAATGGGCAGCAATACGTTAAATTCCTTTCCTAATGCCAAGCCTTTAAAGAATAGAACAAATATTGTGCTTTTTCCCAGGGCAGCAAAAAGAGAGGACTGCATAATTGTGGAAAGTTTAGCAGAATTAAGTGTATTGCTAAAACAATTTAATACAGAAGAAGTATTTATTATTGGGGGAGCGAGCGTTTATGCCACAATGTTGCCTTTCTGTGATACAGTTTTTGTAACCAAGGTAGACGCTGACGGGCAAGCGGAGCTTTTTTATCCTAACCTTGACGATATGCCCAATTGGAAAATGACGGAGCAATCCAAACCAGTAAAAGACGGCGAATATACTCTCACCTTTTGCACCTACAAAAACAATGATACCAAACCTTTTTAAAACAAAAAACCTTTTTTAAACAAAAAACCTTTTTTAAACAAAAACAATTTTATTAAAAATAGCGATATATTAAATAATATCATTAATTTTGAATTTAAATAATATTAAATAAGAGTTTTGCTTGCCATCAATTATGGTATTTTATATTAAAACTATTGTCAATTTCACAAATAGGGTATATAATATACACAACAATAGCGCATACATACACAACAATAACGCATACATACACAACAATAACGCATAGCTTACTTATAGTTCATCATTCGAGATAAAATAATAATATTTAATTCGCATAAATAACTAAACACAAAAGAATATATAATTACAAGAAATGATATGAAATAGCAAGAAGAGCATCGAGTTTTCCATATTGGTTCCTAAATTAAGCTATTTGAATCAATTAATAATTGCTATACGTGCTATTTTCGACATAAATTAAAATCGCGCTTTTAAAAATACGAATAATAGTAAAATATGACAAGGAGTGTATTAACTTTGTTGATAACAAGAGAGTTGATGACAACAATCGAATGCTATTTTAAACAGTACCCTAATTACGTAAAAAAGAGACAAAAGCAGAGTAATAACATCCACTATAAATATAATTCTGATATAGAATCTGACACCAGCGATTATGACATCAAAATGTATAAGATTGTGGAAAAGACAATTAAGTTATATCAATACGAAAAGGAAAAAACCTTTTTTATTAGAAAATGCATGCTTCCAGGAAAAACTTGGGGAGAAGTGTTAGATGACTTTAATATTGAAAGACGGACATTTTTCATGTGGAAACGTGAGATACTATCTGATGCTGTAGTTTTAGCTCTTAAAGAAAAGCTAATTGATTTAAACTCTAAATCAGTAAAGGTCAAAAAAAGCAAAAGTGCAGCACCGCAAGTATAAAAAATAATGATATACTTAATTATAGGTATTATTCTAGTGATAAATTATAAGAATATAAAGAAAATATAGCATCAAGAAATAGCATAATAACGTTAGGAGTATA
>CALLXO010000147.1 GCA_937875645.1 uncultured Clostridia bacterium | reverse complement strand
GACGTCCGTGACATTTAACGGCGCATTAGAGGAAATAGAGGGTTACGGCGGTTACTACGAAGAAGACGGCGGCAATTTACTATGGGTAAATACCAAATACTCCGCTTTTGACGGCTGTATGGCGTTAACAAGCGTCAATTTGCCGTACGGCTTAAAAATCTTAGGCAACGGTGCGTTTTTTGATGCATTTATCTCAGACGGAGGTTGGAGCGAGATAGTTTTACCGAATACTTTAGAATACATAGGTTGGGACGCTTTTGCCAACAAATCTAACGATAACGGCATTACATCAATAAAAATGGTGGACGAAAACGGTCAACAGGTAAGCGGCAACGATTATTTCCTTGTTGAAAATAATTGCCTGATAGCAAAAAACGTAGACATAACCGACCCCGACAGAAACAAAATCAATGGCGACTCCCTCTACCTTTACGCCGGTAAATCTCCCGCGACAAGCTACGCCGTTCCCTCTTCAGTCAAAGAAATAAAAGAATTCGCATTTGCCTGCACAAGAAATCTTGAAGAGTTGGTACTCCCAGAGGGAATAATGGAAATAAAAGGCGGCTCTATCGGCGGCGGACTGCTTATTAACGGCCAGGTTACGGGAAGCAGCATAACCTCGCTCAATTTTCCCGACAGCGTTAAGGTTATACGTTCAAACATTCCATGCGCCGGCGGTTACGGATACACAGGGGTGGGCGGCATAACGCAACTGCCTAATTTAATGGAGCTGACCATAAGCCTCCATAGCAGCTTGGAAATTATAGAAGAGCAGGCGCTCGGCGATTTGGGGATTACCGTCTTATATCTCCCGCCAACAGTAAAAAGCATAGGCTCCTTCGCGTTAACGGGAGGCAACAACAATCTGACGGCCATTAACGTCGCCCCCGACAACGCTTGCTACAGCTCCGACGACGGCGTACTTTTGACAAAAAACAAAAAATCTTTAATAGCTTATCCTTCTGCCAAACCCGACTTAAGCTATTGCGTTCCCGAAGGTGTAAAGTCGCTTAAAGACAGGAGTATGAGCTTGACGAAGTTTCTGGAAGATGTTACTTTGCCCTCTTCCCTTCTTTTGATTGAAGCGGGCGTGTTTTACAATTCGAACGCGCTGCAAACGATAACCTTTTTAGGTGCGCAAGCTCCGTCGCTGCAAAAAGGTTTCTTTGACACCTTCAGCCGCTTTGACGTGGCAGACCGTAAGGTTAAACCCCTCGACGTAATCGTGAATGTACCCGTCGGATCGTATTACGTTTACCTGCGTTCATTCTTGGCGTATACAAAGGAATACGCGCCTCTTGTTTCGACTGACGAACAACCCCTTACTACCTACCGTTTCGATTTAGGCGGCAGCACTCAGCAAATCCCGGCTGTTACCGGTTATATAGAAACCTTACCCTTCCCCGACAGCTACACGGCAAGCGGCACAACAATGTATTTCACCGGTTGGTTTACCAAAAACGGCGCGGAAGGCGATTGGGGCGAAGAAGTAAGCGCCTCTCCCTATATTGACGACAGCGGAACGACGGTCACCCTATACGCCCGTTTTAACGGCCAAGAGAGTAAAGACGGCAGTGCGTTTTTCCCATTTACGGCATACGACACACAATGGAGCGATTTTAAAATAAGCGGTGAGGAAGGTCAGACAGTACGCATCAAATTCCCTGCTAAAAAAGGATTTGCTGCTGTATATGTAAATGGTGTACTCATTTGGATTTTGACTAATATCCCTGTTGATGCACAAAATTCTGATTATCGTTACGTAGGATTTGATTTGCAGGTGGATGGTTTTGTATAAGTGAATTAGCAAATGCCAATGTGAGCGATTTGAACAATTTAAAAATCAAATTAACTTACTTTGATGATTACCGTGCATTAAGGGCAGCACCTCGTCAAATTCCCGTAGAATAGGTTGAAGATACATTAATCTATCTGATAAACTATTTTTAGTTACTTCCTATGCAAAAAGGACACCACAAATGAAATGCACCTCCAAAAGTGTCTAACTTTTTGGGTTCACTTCAAAACGGTGTCCTTTTTGCTATAATTACGCAATAAAACGCCTATCTACGTTTATAAAAACAGCTTTTTAAGTATAATTAATTGAAATTATTTTTTTTGTGTGTTACAATTAATTGTGAGGTAAAAATAATGGAGTTGGATTGTATCTTTTGCAAGATAATAAGGGGGGAAATTCCCTCATACAAAATATACGAAGACGATATGGTTTACGCATTTTTGGATATTAAGCGGGATGCTGTCGGTCATACTCTTGTTATCCCCAAAAAGCATTGCACAAATATTTTTGACTGCGATGCAAATTATCTTAGTGCCGTTGCGCTTGCTGTACAAAAAATTTCTAACCATTATGTCAACAATTGCGGCTTTACAGGAGTTGATGTTCTCAACCTAAACGGCGTTTCCGCCCAGCAATCGGTTTTTCATTATCATGTACACATTATCCCCCGTACCGATTCGGACGGGATAGATATTTGGCCGTTAAAAACTGAATTTGATTCCCTTAATATGCAGGAAATTTGCAGTAGATTAAAACTTAGACAATAATTATCTTTACTCGTTTTAACACAGTTAAATTAAAACTATCATTTAATTAAACAAAGTAATTTGATTTATCAGAAGAGAAAGTTAGTATGTCATATAAAAAACTTTTTAAACAGTCGTTTTTACCGACTGTTTTATATAATGGTAAATGTATTAAAAATGAATTATAATTTAACGCAGCATTTTGTTATCCTATTGACAACTTCTTAATAAATTGGTAGTACATGTGCATATATGTAAATAGCATTTAAGACATTTACCTAAGAGGTATTTTAAGCAAGGCTTGTTTCTATTTAATGAGTAAAGTAACACTTAAAAAAACAGCGGCATATAATAAATCACGGAGGAAAATATATGAAAATCGTATGTATTAAATTGCCACGTTTCCTTGTTCCGCTTTTTAAACTTTTTTTGTTTAAAAAAATAATAAAATAGAAAAAACAAAGGGCGTAACCTTTGTTTTTTTGATACTCATTTTTTGAAAAACTTATTAGATAATGATTGCAACGGCTATAAAACCTTGCCGTTTAGCTTTTTGATTACTTATCTTCCTTATTTAAAGTCCTTTTACAACGAGTGCAAACGTAAACCTTTTGCGGTTTGCCGTCTATTTCCAACTGAGTTTTTTGTAGGTTGGCGCTGTACGTTCTCGGTGTTTTAATATTTGAGTGGCTTACCTTATTGCCCGACATTTTGGATTTTCCGCAAATAGCACATTCTTTGGACATTTTAGTCCCTCCTTAAGTAGCATGCGTTTTTCAACCCTATTATAATATCATCAATACCGTTTTTTTGCAAGTGTTTGCTTATATAATTTCTTGCAATTAGTTTTTCGGCGCATTGTAAAATGAAAAGCAACAGATAAAAAAAGACTCATAGCGAATCAAAA
>CALLXO010000146.1 GCA_937875645.1 uncultured Clostridia bacterium | reverse complement strand
CGGTTTAATGGATTTTTGCCTGTATTGTATTTATAATTTACTAATGGATTATAAGCTTTACGGAATCCGTTGGGGCACTTATATGCTAAATAAGCCTTTTTACAAATATTTATGCAAAAAACAAAATGACGTTGTAAATATTATTAAGAAACATAGCTTTTTTGAACCATTTACACCCTTTAGCACGTTGGTTGATTACAGCAAAGAATATATCAATTATGGCACAAAAATGGGGGAAGGCTGGCTTATTTGCGCGGAAATAGTTGAGATGATTAAAAACAACGTGTCTAACATTGTTTGCACGCAGCCTTTTGGTTGTTTACCCAGTCATATTTGTTGTAAAGGTATGTTTAAGCCCATAAAGGAAAACTACCCCCAATTAAATATTGTTGCAATTGACTATGATGCTGCCGCTTCCAAAATTAATCAAAAAAACAGAATAAAACTAATGCTTGCCAATGCAAAAAACAACAAGAGATAGCGTCTGCGGATATTTTCTATGGAAGTGAGATACACCAACAGAATAAATTTCTTTAAAAAAACTGCTCGACAGGCAGTTTTTCAAATATGCTTTTCAATATATAGCCACATTATTATTTATTAACAAATTTTTTGCGCATTAAAATAACAGACAGCAAAAAGAATACTACCGTCGTCGCTACAACGAAGGTTAGCATAACATCAAATGACAATGGTTGATTAAAGATGTAAAGCTCTGCTCCAAACTCTTTAGTTAAAAAAGCCGCAACACTTTCGTACGTTTCACCTGAGTTTTCTAAAAGCAAAGGCAAAGAGGATTTCATAAATATATTCCTTAGCAATGCCGTAACATGTGTGCCGGGTATAACGGCAGATATTGTTTGAATTGCGGAAGGAAACATAGTCAATGGCATATATGCGCCTGTTAAAAAACCTGCAACAACGCCTAATATTGCGCTTAAACCGCCAAAAGCAGCTTGTGATTTTATAAAGTAGGCAGGCAAAATCAACAATAAAGAGGAGCTCAAACAAGACAGCGCACTTATACCAAAAGCAGATAATAATCCGCTTGCTGATATCGAATAACCTGTTGCAAAATAAATATATACTACCGCAATGCCTAAAAGTAAAAATATAACACAAATTGATATTATCAATACAGCAAGGACATAACTGAGGGTTACCTTATAAGGCCGGATGGGGGAAGCGTGAAAATCCTTGCTTATATTTCTGCATTTGTCCTCCACCACAATAGAATAAATACCAAAGGGTAAAGTAATAGAAGTCACGCTTATTATACCTGTTATCATCCAAGTGTCCATAAAAAAATCGAGAGCATTGTCAGTATAGATTAGTCCAGAGGAAGTTAAAGCTTGCTCAACCCCCAAAATAGTGAGGTTTCGGATAAAGAGCACATACAAAGCTAAAATAATAACTGCATTAAACATAGAAAAGAAAAATGACATCCTGTCACGGGTAAAAAGTCTTACATTGCGTAAAGTTAATTGTCCAATTTGTTTCATTTGTTTAGCCCTCTCTGATATTTTTGCCTGTGACGTTTAAAAACACGCTGTCCATGTCGCCTTTTATTATCTCAATGTTTTTTAAGTCTTTTACCAATACATTGAGTAACGGTAAAAATGATAAACTATCCTTAGTTTTAATTATAAAATTACCGTTAACTGTTTCGTAATTGATATTGTTTTTATTTAATTCTTCTTTTATAGCCGTCTTTTTCCCTTCGTCATCAAAATAATAAAGCTTAATAGTGTCAAAGCTGTAGCCATCTTTTAATTGTGTCGGAGTGCCGGACGCTACTATTTTGCCGTCATCAATAATTGCCACATGGTCGGCTAAATCTGTTTCTTCCATATAATGAGTGGTTAAAAACAGCGTCATGCCAGTTTTTTGCCTTATTTCTTTAAGTGCTTTCCATACATTGTTGCGTGTTTGGGGGTCAAGTCCTGTTGTCGGCTCGTCTAAAAACAACAGCTTAGGAGTGTTTAGCAGTGCGCGCGCAATATCCGTCCTGCGTTTTTGCCCGCCGGACAGCGTGCCAAAACGCCTATTAAGCAAAGAATCTAAGTCAAAATATTTGCAGATTTTTCCTAAACGCGTATTAAATTCTTCGCCAAAAATATTGTACAGCGATGCACGGGCTTGAAAATTTTCCCTTACCGTTAATCTATCGTCCAAAACGGAATCCTGAAAGACAATACCAATACTGTTTTGAATTTTATCATTTTCCTTACCTAATTTATAGCCGCAAATTTCCGCCTCGCCGATATAACCGCCTAAAATTGTACAAAGTATGTTTATAGTGGTACTTTTACCTGCGCCGTTTGGACCTAAAAAAGCAAAAAATTCACCTTTATTAACTTCAAAAGAAATATTGTCAACAGCTAATATTTGTTTTGCATATTGTTTGGATAGATTTGTTACCTTAACAATTTTTTCCGACATTTACCCCTCCAAAATGGTTATACAAAATTATACATTACTATAGCAAATATAGCAATAATTTTATATATATATTTTTTTGGATATTGTATTTAAAAAAATCAATTATTTCCACTAAATTTAGTACGCTTTCTACATTTTTATACAGTTTTCAACCTGATTTTTAAAGTAAAATTTTTATAGAACGAGGC
>CALLXO010000145.1 GCA_937875645.1 uncultured Clostridia bacterium | reverse complement strand
GACAGAGTTGGAAGTGCATATCGCTACAAAAGGCGCCGATTGTGTGGCGGTTTTTGGCGGTGACGGCACCATGCTTGTTTATGCACCCATAACAACCCGTTTTGATATTCCTATTTTATCCGTTAATATGGGCAAAGTCGGTTTTTTGTCGCAATTAGAGCTTAACGACCTTTTAGGGGGGCTGACTCTTCTTTCCAACGGCAATTATATCATTGACAACCGCAGTATGTTGAAGGTTTCTTTTGGCGATTCATCTGAGCAAGCGTTAAACGAAGTAGTTTTTTGCAATCGTCAGCGCAACGGCACAGTCTCCTTAAACGTTTTTGTCGATACGGAATTTGTCGATACTTTTATCGGCGACGGCGTTATTTTGTCCACGCCCACAGGAAGTACAGCTTATTCACTGTCGGCAGGAGGTCCTATACTTCATCCTGATTTGGATGTTACGCTTTTAACACCTCTTTGCGCTCATTCCTTAAGGCATCGCCCCATTGTATTAAGCGGAATGGCAAAAGTAAAGGTGGTTAGCAACCAACCAATCGAGTGTTTGGTGGATGGCGTTTTAATAGATTGGGATGTTAAAGCAAATAGTACGATTTGGGTGGGCAAAAGCACACATCAAGCCAAATTTATAAAGTTTAAATCAGCTACTTTTTTTAGTAAATTGTTTAATAAATTAAGCAGTTGGAGTAATCCCAACACGGAGGGCGGGAAATAATGTCAAGAGCAAAGCGTCAATCTAAGATTTTAGAAATAATTAATAATATGTCAATTGAAACACAAGACGATTTAGTGCGGGAACTTTCTAACAATGGTTTTAAAGTCACTCAAGCAACCATAAGTCGTGATATTAAGGATTTGGGACTTATAAAAGCAGCTACAGAGGGCGGTGTTTCACGGTATGTTACAGTAAAAAGCGTGGACTATATTATTTCCACAAAACTAATAAACGTTTTTAAAGAAGCCGTTGTTAGTTTTACTACTGCAAACAATTTGGTAGTAGTAAAAACACTTTCTGGTTGTTCTACAAATGTGGGTATGGTTGTCGAACAACTAAATATCCCCGAGCTTGTCGGTTGTGTCAGCGGATACGATACTATTTTAATGGTGACGCAAACTCCGGAAAACGCTATAATTTTAAAAAATAAACTGGAAACCATTGTCGGATAAATATGTTAAAACACCTCTCGATAAAAAACATCGCACTAATTAGCTCACTTCAACTTGATTTAGGGCAAAATTTATGCGTTTTAAGCGGCGAAACAGGAGCGGGCAAAAGCATAATAGTGGACAGTTTAGCTTTTGTTTTAGGCGGACGTGCCGATAAAAATCTTATAAAATCTGGCGAAGACAGCGCTTTTGTTGAGGCTGTGTTCGAAATTGATTTTAAGGACGAAACGGCAAATGCTTTGGCAGAATACGGCTTTGAAGCGGATACTACCGTTGTATTAAGCCGTGTGTTAAATGTTTTTGGCAAAAATGAATGCCGTATAAACGGAAGGTTGTGTGCACTTTCTACGCTAAAAGCTGTTTCCTCTTCTCTTGCGGAAATTTTTGGACAAAACGACCATGTAAACATACTAAAACCCGACGTACATATAAAAATACTTGATGATTTTGATACATTTGAGAATTTTGACCAATTAAGCGCACTTTGTAAAAACTACCGTGAGCTTAAAAACAAGCTTAATGAGTACGGAGGCAACGAAGCGGACAGGGTTAGGGCGTTGGACATAATTAGCTACGAAATTAAAGAAATAGAAAACGCAAATTTACAAATTGATGAGGAGAGGGAACTATCTGAATATTTGGCAAAAGTTGCCAATGCCGAAAAAATTGCAGCATCTTTAAACGGCGCTCTTGCGTATTTAACGGATAATTATGTTGTCAGCGGACAAATTTGGCATGCTGCTTCTTCCTTGACATCGGTAATGCACTTTGATAAGGATTTGGCAGAAGTTTTTAACAGGCTCGAATCTGCAAAATACGAAATTGAAGATGTAATTTCTATCTTAGAGAGTAAATTAAACGACTGTGATTATGACCCTAACCTTATTGATAATACAAATGCACGGCTGGAAGTGATTAAACGGCTTAAAAAGAAATACGGCGCTTCGGTTAGTGACGTGCTAGACTATTTAGAAAAAGCAAAGTTAAAATACAACAATTTTGTTGATGCGGCAGCTTCGATTGAAGAAATTAATGCGCAAATGCTGGATTTTAAAAAAAAGGCGTATGCAATAAGTGAAGAGTTAAGTGCGTTTAGACAAGCATCCGCAAAACGTTTTTGCGCTCTTGTCACCGCCGAATTAAAGGATTTAGGCATATCAAACGCTACTTTTGATGTTTCTTTTGCCGATAAGCCTAAATTTGACAGTTTTACTGTGTCGGAAAAGGGATATGACAATGCGCAATTTATGTTTTCGGCAAATAAAGGCGAACCGCTTAAACCGCTGATAAAAGTAATTTCCGGCGGAGAAATGTCGAGGTTTTTGCTTGCCGTCAAAAACATAACCGCTAAAATAGAAAAAATACCTACAATGGTTTTTGATGAAATTGATGTAGGGTTAAGCGGCGTTATAGCGCAAATGGTGGCAGAAAAATTAGCAAATATCAGTAAAGATTACCAATGTATAGTTATAACGCATTTGCCTCAAGTAGTTGCAATGGCAGACAATAACTATTTGATTACTAAATCAGTAGTGGACGAAAAAACGCATACTTTTGTGACTATAATAGACAGAAAGCAGAAGATTAAGGAAGTTGCTCGTCTAATGGGCGGCGAAAATATAGGTGAATTTAGTCTTAAACACTCTGAGGAAATGCTTGAGTGGGCAGACAAAAGGAAAAATCATAAAATTCTTTAAAACAATAAATATTTTTTTATGTTGATATTTAATTAAGACGTAAATAAAAACACTCAAAACTTCTCAAACTAAATGAAACAGTTGAGGAGTTTTTTTATGAACAGAAATAAAAATTACCTAGTTTTTGTTATGTTTTTGCTTGCTGTCTGTTTATCTATTATTATTTTTGGGGCGGCAAAAATCATCAATGTAAGCACTTTCGGCAACTCGGTTTTTTCATCTACTAAGGTAAATGCCGCTTCTTGCGAAAAAAAGAGCGATGACATCTTTGACGAATTAAATAGTTTGGTATTTGGCGCAAAACCGCAGCCTTTAAACCAAACAGTATTTTTAGGGGGAAAGGCGTTGGGCTTGTCTTTTGACGGAGAGGGCGCAATGGTTATAGGTATAAACGAATTTTTAACTAAAGGCGGGTTAGTTAGTCCTGCCGTTGAAAGCGGCATTAACATCGGCGATACGGTTATTGAGCTAAACGGCAAAGCTATCCATAATTCTGCAATGCTTAATAAGTTGTTGCAGGAAATAGGCGAAAAAAGCGTTAAAATTAAGCTGAAACGTGGAGTTTTATTGATGGAATTAGATGTTACGCCTCGTTTTGATATTATTTCTAAGACTTACAAGTTGGGTTTATGGGTAAAAGACGCCAGCAGCGGCATAGGCATGCTTACATTTATGCTTCCTGATGGGAGATTTGCATGTTTAGGTCATCCGGTAATTGACAGCAAAACAGGAAAAATAATACCCATTAATAGCGGCAATGTTTACAATTGCAAGATACTCAGTATAGAAAGAGGCACAAAAGGCAAAGCGGGGGAAGTGAGAGGACTTATTGATAGCGAAAACCGAATAGGAGAGTTATTGTCCAACAATCTCTACGGAGTTTATGGCGAAATTTCAGAGGGTATAGACTCTTTAAAAGGCAAAGCAACAGAAGTAGCTTCTGCCGCAATGGTTAAGCCGGGCAAGGCGACTATTTTATGCGCCCTTGACGGCGTTGAGCCAAAAAAATACGATATAGAAATTATTAAAGCCTCTATTCAAAACAACATAAGTGACAAGGGCATGGTAATACGTGTTACAGACAACAAATTGTTGGAGCTAACAGGCGGTATTGTTCAAGGGATGAGCGGCAGTCCAATTATTCAAAATGGACGTCTTGTGGGCGCAATAACGCACGTTTTTGTTAATGACCCCACAAAAGGCTACGGTATTTATGCCGAATGGATGATAAAAACTCTTGATGAGGTGTGCAATAATCAAAATGCTTTACAATATGAGGCAGCATAACAAAAGACAATCAAAAAATGGAAAGCTATATCATAAGAATATTAATAAGCGTACTGCTAAAATATAACAACTTATATTAAGACAATAAGCATACACTCTTTGTTACAGTATAATTTACCGCGTAAAATCATATTTTAGTATATGAAACTACGCGGTAAGTTTTATTGCGCTATAGACGACTTGCGCTATATCTTTATTAAAGAAAAATTTAAGATATTGTTATTTCTGACGGCTTTTATTATAGGTCTTATTTGTGGGCTGGTACTTTTTGAAGGTTTTATTAGTATTGAATGGCTTGTTTTTACTGATGGCGATACGGTAATTTTTATTGTCACCGAGACAAACTTTTTTGTGTGTCTTTTTAGAGTATTTTGGAAATTTTGCAAAATGGTGATTTGCTTATTTATTTTAAGCCTTTTTAGACACACTCCTTGGGTTATGCTAGTTTTTGCCTTATTAAACGGAATAAGTTTTGGAGTAATAAGCGTCATTTTAATAGAATCATACGGCATAATAGGAGCAATATACATAATAATATTTTTGATAGAATATTTGTTTTTACTTGCCCTTATCTTTCTTTCCTTTTGTTTTGCGCGCAACAATTTTTCCGGTTATAAAATGTGCGATAAATACGCAGTATTAGAACTCATTAAGTTTTTTTCTTTAACCATATTATTATGCTTTTTAACAAGCTTAGCGATTAATATTTTGGTGTTTTTAGTGCTACGAACATTATTTTCTGTCGCTTGAAAGCCGCCGCTGGATACATATTTTTTGCTTTTTTTCAAACACTAAAAGAAAAACTTTAAGGAGATAAAAATGAAGAAGGTTCTTTTGTATTTGCTTATTGCCGTCGCTTTGTGTTTATCGTTAACTAACTTTATTTTTGATAATAATACTGCATTTGGCGCTACGTCTACCGATGCAAAGTTGGGTGCAAAATCATTTTCCTGCGTATTGGCAGATTATGAATCAAGGGAGGAATATTATGATAGCGGAAATATTATTTACCAAAAAAACGCACAAGCAAAACGTCCTGTTGCAAGTATTACAAAGCTTATGACACTTATCTTAGCATACGATAGCATAAACTCCGGTAAGGGCAGTTTAGAGGACATTGTTACAATAAGCGCAAATGCTTCAGGAATGGGTGGCAGTCAAGCGTTTTTGGATACCAACAGCCGTCATAAGTTGTCTGATTTGCTTAAACTTATAATTGTAGCAAGCGCAAATGATTGCAGCGTAGCAGTAGCCGAACATTTATATGGAAGCGTTGAAACTTTTGTATCCAAAATGAACAAAAAATCTGCAGAAATAGGCTTAGTTGCTACGAATTTTGTCAACTGTACGGGGTTGCCCGCTTTAAATCAATATTCCTGCGCTATCGATTGCGTCAAAATGCTTTCTTATTTAGTCGGACAAAATAACAATTACTTTGACTACAGTAAAATATGGTTGGAAGATTACGTTCATCCGGGCGGCCGCACTACCACTATTACCAATACAAATAAATTAGTACGTTTTTATACCGGCTGTGATGGTGGAAAAACAGGCTTTACTAACGAAGCAATGCATTGTTTATGCGCAACGGCAAAAAGAGGAGAGACACGGTTTGTTGCGTGTGTTTTAGGTGAACCGGATAGCAAAACAAGGTTTGGCGAAGTGTCCGAGATGCTAAATTATGGATTTGCAAATTACCAAAACAAGGTATATTTAGATTTTGACGGAATAGAAGACGTTGTCATTAAAGGGGGAAAACAAAGCACACTTAAAGTTGCGCCTGAAAAAAAACTATGTAACTATCGAAAAAGGACAGGAAGAGGATAACGTTAAGGTGGTATTTGATATAAAAAATATAAAAGCACCCATTAATCAACAGGATATTATAGGTAAAGCTTATCTTGTTAAAAAGGATAAGGTTTTAAGCGAGACAAATATTATTGCGCTAGAAAGAGTAGAAGCAAAAACCTACTTTGATAATATCGGCGATATAATTAGACAATGGTAGCTTTAGCAAATTGATAATATATCTTATTTTATTTTAAACAAAACGGCTGAGTCCGTTTTGTTTGTATTTGCTTATTTTTTTTGATGTTACAAAAGTTGAAAAAAAAAATATATTGGTGTATAATAACTCTATGATTATACAATTTGCTATTAGTGTTGCTGAACAATTTTCAAATACTGGAGTAAACGTTTTTTTTATAGTTGTTCTTGCTGTTGCAGCTTTTGTTTTAGCGTTGGTGTTAGCGTTAAGCGCTCACGAGATGGCTCACGCCTATGCCGCTAAAGTAAACGGCGATATGACAGCGGTTAACGCTGGCAGAATGACATTAAACCCCTTAAAACATTTTGACATAATGGGCACCTTAATGATGTTTTTGGTAGGTTTCGGATGGGCAAAACCCGTACCCGTAAATTCCGCAAACTTTAAAAACCACCGCAAGGGCATGGTAGAAGTATCTATTGCAGGAGTACTGACAAATTTAATTGTGGCTTTTTTAGACAGCTTATTTATATCTTTGCTACTTCTTATTAACGAACCTGCCATAAACAGTTTCTGGTTTTATTTATACAATGCAGCGTTGTTCTTTTTGATATATTCTATGATTTTCAACATAAACTTTATGCTCTTTAACCTTTTGCCCCTTTTTCCTTTGGACGGTTTTAGAGTGTTGGAAGCTTTTCTGCCACCCACAAATAGGGTTTTAATGTTTTTGCGCCGTTACAGCTCAATGATTTTGTTGGGACTAATCTTCCTAGGTTTTTTTAGCAGATATGTAGGATATGACGTTTCTCCGCTTACTCTTTATATAAGTTATTTTAATAACCTTATAAAAAGAGGGTTTTTTGGTCTTTGGCGACTGCTTGGTCTGCCTGTGCTCATATAAAGCAGGTGAGTATGGTTAGTAATATAAAAAATAATTATGTTTTGTATGAGGAAGACTATGCTGACGAAGAGGGAATGGTATTAAACATTACGAATTTTCACGGTCCGATGGATTTGCTTCTCAAGTTG
>CALLXO010000144.1 GCA_937875645.1 uncultured Clostridia bacterium | reverse complement strand
CTATATACAGCTTATGCAAAGTGACGACAAGAGGGTGGAAAATCGACAGCAAGACGTAAGCAGCATCACCCGCAACCTCAAAATTATGGCGAAGGAACTTAATGTGCCTATCATCGCTTTGAGTCAAATGAACAGGCTTTTTGATAGAGACAAAGACCGCAAACCCATGTTGAGCGATTTGAGGGAATCAGGCGCAATAGAGCAAGACGCCGATATGGTATTGTTTATTAACAAAGCGGCGGACACTGCTGGTGACGATGTTTTGCCTGTCGAGCTTATGATAGCCAAGCACCGCAACGGCGAAACGGCGGACATTCCGTTAAATTTTATCGGAAAATTTGTGCATTTTGTGGATAGCAATATTCCCTTTGCAAAGCCTATTAAAAAAGAAAGCATACAAAAGGACGATTTAGAAAAGGCAGAATTCCCCCTTAATCAATCAGAAGGGGAGGGTGTTAGTGTTGTTCCAGAAGGAGATTTTTACGATGTGCCTTTGCCCCCTATCCCAGAGGAAGAAAATAAGCCGCCTATCAACGAAGAAGAACTTGAATATTAAAAATAGAGGATATTATGGAAGAAAAAACAGTATCAGTAAACAAAAGCGTTACTAATGAAAATATGACTACCAGCACAAATTTTATAGAAGAAATTATTGAAGCCGACTTAAAGAGCGGTAAAGTAAAAAAGACGATTACTCGTTTTCCGCCAGAGCCAAACGGTTATTTGCATATAGGCCACGCTAAAAGCCTGTGCATAAATTTTGGTGTAAAAGACAAATACAAAGGAAAATGCAACCTTCGCTTTGACGATACCAATCCTACAAAAGAGGATGAGGAATATGTAGAAAGCATAAAGGAAGATATAAAATGGTTAGGCTTTAAGTGGGACAAACTGCTTTTTGCCAGTGATTATTTTGAAAAAATGTATCAATGCGCCGTTACGCTTATTAAAAAAGGATTGGCGTATGTGTGCGACCTTACTGCGGAGGAAATACGAAACACCCGCGGCACTCTCATTCAGCCGGGCGTAAACAGTCCATACCGAGTTCGCACTGTGGAGGAAAATTTGCTTCTCTTTTCGCAAATGAGAGAGGGCAAATTTGCAGACGGTCAAAAGGTGCTACGTGCAAAAATTGATATGGCAAGTCCCAACTTTAATATGCGTGACCCTGTTATTTACCGCATACTTAAAGCCACACACCACAACACAGGCGATAAATGGTGTATCTATCCTATGTACGACTTTGCGCATCCGTTAGAGGACGCAATTGAGGGGATAACGCACAGCTTATGCACCTTAGAATTTGAAGATCACCGCCCCCTTTATGATTGGGTGGTGGACAACTGTGGACTGCCGCATAAACCGCAACAGATAGAGTTTGCACGTCTTAATATTTCCAATACAATAATGAGCAAGCGTTTTTTAAAAAGGCTTGTGGACGAAAAAAGAGTGTTAGGGTGGGATGATCCCCGTATGCCGACATTGTGCGGTATTAGACGGC
>CALLXO010000143.1 GCA_937875645.1 uncultured Clostridia bacterium | reverse complement strand
GGGCAAAACTTTAACTATTGATGATATGTTTAACGACGGTTTTGCAGCGGTGTTTATTGCAAACGGTTCGGCGACGCCACGCTTTATGTGCATAGAGGGCGAAAATCTTAACGGTGTTTTTTCAGCAAACGAGTTTTTAATGAGAGCAAATTTGATGAACGCATATGACGAAAATTGCGATACTCCCATTTTTTATGCTAAAAAATATGCGATTATCGGCGGCGGCAACGTCGCTATGGATGCAGCACGGTGTGCTGTGCGTCTTGGTGCGGACAAAGTTTATATTATTTACCGAAGAAGCGAAGCAGAGTTACCTTCGAGAAGGGAGGAAGTAATTAACGCCGAAGAAGAGGGCATTGAGTTTAAACTGCTGACCAACCCTGTAAAAATTATTGGCGGAGAGGATTTTAAAGTAAAAGCCATAGAGTGCATAGAAATGACATTAGGCGAGCCGGACGAAAGTGGGCGGCGCAGTCCTATCGAAAAAGAGGGCAGTAATTTTGTTTTAGATGTTGATTGCGTTATTATGTCCATTGGCACTACTGCTAGTCCTTTAGTTACTCAGTCTACTTACGGCATTAAAACAGACAGAAAAGGCAACGTTGTGATTGACGAAAAGGGAATGACTTCCCGTCTGGGTGTTTTTGCTGGTGGCGATGCAGTGACAGGGCCTGCTACTGTTATTTTGGCTATGGGCGCAGGCAAGACTGCCGCAAAAGGCATAGACGAATATATAAAAAATAAAGCACAAAAAGAATAATTAGAGAATTTAAAAGACTATCTAAAGTATTAGCTAAAGCTTATCAAGAATAAGCAAAAACAGTTAATTATGCTTAACTAATTAGATACTCAAACAAAAAAGACAAGCGACAGTTACTTGTCTTTTTGTATGGAGAATTAATAATTAATAAGACAAAAAGCGTATTTAACAGTTTATAAACAAAAATAAAAGCATTTTATGAGTATAATATCCAGCAAATAAGGCAATAATATACGTTTAAAAATTAAATTAAAATAATAAGGTTTTGGGTTGCAATATTTGTAGAAATTTGTTAAAATAAAGTGCGTAATGTTGGCGGTGTTGTTTCAGGTTTAGGCAAAGGCATTACGATGGCGAGCATTGGCAGATTGCTTAAGGCGCGCGGCTTAAAGGTTATCGCGCAAAAAATGGACCCTTACATTAATGTAGACCCTGGGACGATGAGCCCTTTACAGCACGGCGAGGTTTACGTCACCAACGATGGCTGCGAGACGGACTTAGATTTAGGACATTATGAGCGGTTTATTGATGAGGAACTAAACTGTTACAGCAATTTGACGACGGGCAAGGTATATTGGAACGTTCTTCGCAAAGAGCGTAACGGCGAATATCTTGGGGAAACAGTGCAGATTATCCCCCATATTACCAACGAGATTAAAAATTTTGTTTATAATGTAGGTAAGACAAGCAACTCCGACGTCGTTTTGACGGAAATTGGCGGTACAATTGGAGATATTGAAAGTCAGTCCTTTTTAGAGGCTATACGCCAAATTTACCATGAGGTAGGCAAGGGCAATTGCCTTTTTATTCATGTGACCTTGGTCCCTTACATAAGCGGTAGCAACGAGCAAAAATCAAAACCTACACAGCACTCTGTTAAGGAGCTTATGGGTTTGGGTATTTCACCTAATATTATTGTTACTCGCTGTGATATGCCCCTTGACCCTGATATAAAACGTAAAATTGCATTGTTTTGCA
>CALLXO010000142.1 GCA_937875645.1 uncultured Clostridia bacterium | reverse complement strand
GTTGTTTCTAACATTCTTTTGAACATGTTTCTTCGCTTTTTCTAAATCAAATATATTTTCCCTTTTGTATTCGGCTAAAAGCTTATTCAAATTTGCCATAGGGTTAAACGTCACATTGCATTTTTGAGCGGCAAACATTATAACGTCACTGGAAATACCCCAACTTGTCCACATTTTATAGTTTTTTCTGTCCGCAGCGCAGACATTTCGCACCACGCCCAAAGTGTCAAGAATTTTAGCTATCTGCCTGTCTGACTCTAAAACATCTTCGGTATAGGCTAAAATTGCCTCTTCGCTTACCAACCCCTTTTCGTAAAGAGAATTAATGCGCATGTCCATGCCCTCTAAAGTTTGAATCCTGCATTTAAAACAAAAACGCGCAATCATTTCGATTGTCAACGGACTAAACCCTAAGGCGAGCCAAGGCATTATATATTCCTCAATTTCTGCCGTCATGTCAGAATAATACAAACCTAAATTACGATTGACTGTTTTTGCTAATTGCAAGTGTTGCTCTTTGGATGCTTTATAATCTTCAATTTCCTTTAGGGAAAAGAAATTAAGCTTATAATACTCTTTTAAAAGAGAATCTAATTTATTTATACCCTGTTTTTTGGCACTTTTAGCCACAAATAAAATAACTTCCTGACTAAACCCCATCTCCGTCCATTTTGCGTAAAGCTCTCTGTCATCAATATCAATTTTGCGCTTAATACCCAGAGCGCTTAACACCACTCTTAATTCTTCATTATAAAAGTTTTGCGTTTCCAACTTTTCGCGGATTTTTTCCACCGTCTTTATGCCCGCTTTGTCATAGTCACGCGCAATTTTTAATATGTAAGCGTATCCTATATCGTTGCCTTTGATTTCGGCGCAATACTTTGCAATTTGTACCAACGCATCTGGCTCAAAAAAGGAATTTTCCAAAAAAGTGTAATATTCATTATATTCATTTACGCTTATCATCCTGCCGCTTAACACTTGTTGCATTTGCTTGTTAAAATTTTTGTATTTAGCAGTTGAAACTTTTTTAAGCAAATTCCTTGAAGAGTAACCGACATATTCTATCTTTGTTGGGTTTTTTGAAGCAATGTTTACTAATCCGCATTCCTCCCAATAGGTATAAGCGTCTAAAATATCGCCTTCCGTTACGCTTAAGGTGCGTTTCATATACTCAATATTGTTTATGTCGTCATCTTTGCCCGCTAAACAAAGCCCCATCAAATAGATTTTTAAAGCGGTAGGAGGCGCGTAAGGCATAAAATCGCGTAAAAATGAATTATCTATTAAAGTATAACTGCTGCCGCTGTCAGTATTCATAACACATAATGCCATTTTTGCTTCCTCCACTTAATGGATAAAAAACCTTCATTTTGTTGATTTTATGAAATAATATTGATATACTATAGTTTAGCAATACTATTTAACTTTTAAAGGTAATTACCGTATCAATTAGTTTAGCACATATTAAAAACGTTATCAACTTTATTACGACAAAAAAACAAGGAGGACACATGAAACTTTATTCTGTTGCGCTCACGGCGCCGGACACAAAGGTAAAGAGCATACTGAGTTTTAAGCAGGGCGTATTAGTCAAATTAAACGATATCGCCTCCTCTTCTACCTTGCGTTTTTATAATGTCCTTTTGCATGCTTTTGGCGGCGAAGGCGAGTGCCGTGACAATGCAGTTATAGATTTTTGTCTTAACGAAAATAATTACATAATTACGCTAACCGTTAATGACAAAGGTACTGTCCGCAAAAACCTTAAGCAAAAAACTGCGGAAGGTACCGTTACCGTAGCAAGGGAAAATGCCGTTGCAAAATATTTAAACAATGAAGCAAACTGCGACTTGTTAAAGGTTATCAAAAACTGTTTTGTGGATGTTTCTGACTATAAGGAATTTGCAAAAAAAGGCAATCTGCGTGTTTTTGACGATATAAAAGGTTTAATGGAAGTCATTGCCGAAGCAGACCAGTCTTTTGTAAACGCAACAAATGACCCAAGATGCGATTAAAAAGGTATTTAAGTTAGCGGAGAAGGGAAATTTAACCGACGTAACTAAAGAAGACCTCGATAAGCTAAACAGTCTTATTAAAGAAAAACGCAAAGACGCAGCTGTTTTGTCTGCTCAGCTACTTGACGCAAAGCAAAAAGATGTTTTTGATGTTTTAACTGCCGATTTAGTCAATGACAGAGAAAAAACAAATCAGGAGTTGGAAGCATTAAAAAATTATGAGCAAACAATAGAAGAATATAAAAAACGTGTGGAAGCATATTTAGATACACGTGACGTTTTGCCGCAGGCAAAACTTATTGCCAATTTACAAACGGAAATTGAGGAAGCGACAAAAAAGCATAGGGACGTTAAGGAAGAATATGAGTGGCTTAATCAGGAATTTGACAGTATAGCAAAACAATTAACACAAAAGCAATCTCAAAGTGACAAACTTATTGCCTTAAAAAGCCGTCTGCAAGTAGCTATTGAGGAAGAGAAGCGCATTAAACGGTTGGAATCAATAAATGCGGAGTTAAACGACAGCCTAAACAAGCTCAGCATACAAGTGGATAAATTGACCACAAAAAAAGTCAATTTAAAAAACAAATTGGAAAACATAGAGCAATCTATAAACGATATACGCGGCAACATAAAGGAATTTAGCGTGCCGAATCAGTCAATAGGTTCTATTGTCGAAAACGTGCGTGCGGAAACAAAGATTATCGAGCTTTCCTCTCAAATTGACCGTCTTCAAACGGAAATTGCCGCTAAGGAAAGTGACATAAGCGACAAGGAAATGACAATAAGCGGACAAACACGCCGCCTTAACAGCCTACTTAGCCTTGACAATGTTATTAATCCGCTTAAAACAAAAGACAGTATAATAAAGGTAATTGACAGCAAAATAAACAAGCTGACACTTATAAACGACAGCTTAAAGACAAAACAAAAAAACTATAATAGGACTTTAGAGGATTTCTCTTTTAAACAGCTAAAGGTAGAACAAAGCTCTCAAACGCTAAATACTTTACTTTCTCGCAAGCAGTTCGAAAAAGAGGAAGAGTTTAAACGGCAAGTTATTTTAGCCGGGCAGCGTAACGACAGCGTGACGGAAGCTTTACCCGCTCAATTAACTGATTCTGAAATAGAACATTTAAAAAACGACATAGCCAACAGGATTTATTCTAAAAACGAAATTATCGAACGAGCAAGCGCAATTAAAGGCGCCTTGGGCGAAATTGAACGGCAAATTGCAATAAACAATGCCGAAATTGAGTCTAT
>CALLXO010000141.1 GCA_937875645.1 uncultured Clostridia bacterium | reverse complement strand
TCTTCCAGCTGTTTCCACCATGCATTGCCATAATTTCCTACCAAGTGAGGGTATTTTTTGAAAAAGGGATAATAATGGGCAGGCAGCATTTCGCCGTGAGTATACACATCCACTCCGCTGTCCTTAGTTTGTTCCAAAAGCTGTTGCAGGTCGTTTAGATCGTGACCGCTTATTAGTATTGCGGGATTGTTTTTTGTGCCTATATTAACCTCGCTTATTATTGGATTGCCGTATTTTTTTGTGTTTGCTCCGTCTAAAAGCGCCATGGCTTTGACGCCGTATTCGCCTGTTTCAAGTACCAACTTCAACAACTGATCAATAGAAACGTCTTCGTTTAGGTTGTTGCTCAGCGCCTTAAAAATAAACGCATAAATTGTGGGGTCTTCCTCCCCTAAATTAAGCGCATGCTCTGCATAAGCAGCCATACCTTTTAAGCCGTATACAATTGTTTGCTTAAGTGACCGAATGTCTGCGTCCGTTGTGGCTAATACTCCTACTGACGACGCTTTTGCTAGCATTTCTTCTCTATTGCTTACCTTAAAAATAGAAGCGTCGACAAAACTGGACAATAAAGTTTGCGCTGCTAATTTGTCACGCAAATTGATTAAATGTCTAATTTTATTTTCTAAAGCTAAATCGTCGAAATTTGCGTTGGTTATCGTCATAAATAGTGCGCTTAGCGTTTCGTGGCAGATATCTTTATGGTGATTAATATCCACTTTCTTCTTTACCATAATGTCAGCTATACCCTGTAAGGTATAAATTATTAAGTCTTGCAGTTTATCTGTTTCCTCGCTCTTTCCGCAAACTCCTCTCACCGTACAGCCTGTGTTTTTGGCTGTTTCTTGGCATTGAAAACAAAACATACTCATAAAAAAACCTCCTAAATGTTTTTTGGTGCAGGCGCTTTAACAACTGTTAATTCTAAAATGTCATCGTGCTCATTAAGGGCATTCATCAATATTCCCTCGGACAGTTTTAAAATTGTGCCGCTTTCATATACGCTTTTTGCTTGATCGTTTAGGCTAATGGATAGAGTGCCTCTTACAACGTACATATACACATTAGAATTTGTTTTATGTAAGGGCAGACTCTCTCCCTTAGGCAAAATCATATGGTTGTAATGCAAATTTTCGTCACAAATGATGCGCTCAATTGTTTTTTGTTTGCTATTTGTTAATTTAAATATTTGTTCTATCATTTTTTAACCTCCTTAACAACAAGAAAACTTCTTTTTTTAAGAATATTCTTAAAAAAGTTGAAATATCGCTTGACCTTTATAACAAAATTATACTATACTTATTCTGTAAAATCCGTTGTTTTTACAACAGAAAGGAAATTTTATGGAAAATTATTTTAATTTTATTGCACAATCTGAGCTTTTTAAAAATATAGAGGATACGGACATAAAAAGTATTTTAAACTGTATATCATACAAAACAAAAAAATATGCTGGCGGACAAAGTATTTTTGACGAAGGCGAAAGCATTTTTGATATAGGTTTAGTCGTCAGCGGTTGCGTTTTAGTTGTTCAAGATGATTTTTGGGGCAA
The DNA here is from genome assembly GCA_937875645.1 of uncultured Clostridia bacterium. Taxonomy (GTDB): domain Bacteria; phylum Bacillota; class Clostridia; order Christensenellales; family CAG-314; genus SFEB01. The sequence goes on along the minus strand of CALLXO010000141.1, from coordinate 305 downwards.
CAGAAGCATTGTTTCTAACATATCAAAGGGTAATATTTTTGGCGAAGCTTTTGCCTTTAATCAAAACAAGCCGCTTAGCGTCAGAGTGGTGGCAGAAAAAGCCTGTGAGGTGGTGTTTTTTGAATTTAAAAAAATAGCAACTGTATGCAACTCTGCATGCGAATGCCACAATAGGCTAATCAAAAATCTGTTGCATATGATTGCGGAAAAAAATTTTAGTATTACCAAAAAGCTACAGCATGTTTCTAAAAAAACAATAAGGGCAAAACTACTGTCCTATTTGTCGGATACTTCAAGAGAATGCG
>CALLXO010000140.1 GCA_937875645.1 uncultured Clostridia bacterium | reverse complement strand
ATACCTCTTTTTGAAATCAGGACGTGTTACAACGCTGTCTATAGCTTTACAATAGGCAAAGCAATTGGGATCTATGCTTCTAATAATATTTTTTAAAGTGTCGTTTTGCCTGTGTTGAATGACTACTATCAATACCTTTTTTTCCTCATTGCTTCTTTTATTATCTATCGTTTCGATGCTTGTTACGCCACGCTTAAAAGTAGCGGTCAAAGCTTGTGATATCTCATCGTATTTGTCTGACACTATGTAGTACTGCAACAATGGATCTATGCCGTGATTAATAATATTGGTAGTAATGGATACAACATAACTCATAAATATCGAATACAAAATACGCAAAACGCTTGTTAACGTTACGCCTTTATCTAAGGTAATAAAGCAAATAAACGCCAGCGTATAAACGCAGTAATTAAAAATAAGCAATACTTTCCCTATCTTATAATCGGGGTTTTTAGAAATAACGATATTAGATACTATTTCGCTTCCGCCATTACTTCCCCCTGCCCAATAGGCAATAACTATGCCAATGCCTGTGAGCATGCCGCCAAAAACTAACCATAACAAAATACTTGAAGGAGTTTGAGTTGGCACAAGAGGAAATAATGTTTCGTATGTCCTCATAAATAAGGAATAAACTATGGTCGCAAACAATGTTTTTATGGCAAATTCCTTTTTTAACAAAATAAGTGCTAAAACAATCAGGGGTATTTGTAAAACTATCGAAACTATACTTGTAGGCCAGTTAAACCAATAAAAAAGTACGTTGGTAATGCCTCCTACACCGCCAGCAACCAACTTGCAGGGCAATACAAAAAAATATGTCCCCGTAGTAATAATTACAGAGCCGATAATCAGCATTGTATATTCTTTTAAAAACCTTAATACGCCGTTTTTAGCAATTTTTGATTTGCTTTTGTTATTCATACAATAGTATTATACCATAATTTTAAATGTATTGCTTGGTCTCTTCGATGTAAAATAGCAAAAATCTGTTTATTTGTCAAATAAAAACATTAAAAATTAAATAATTTTTATACAAAACAAGGAGGGGAAAACCCCCTCCTCATCGTAATCTGTTTAATACTAAAAAATAACTCTATTTACGGTTGTTATTGGCGTAGTATTCGCCAAAAGCCTTATTTAAAGTAGTTGCCACTTGTTCCAAATTGTCCGAGCTGATTAGTCCGCTTATCACGGTTTTTAAACATTGAATTTTTTGCTGCTCAGTGCGTGTTTTAGCCGCTGTTTCGGCATTTTCTTCGATATAACTTTCTTCGGTGTTTTTATTATCAGAGTCGTCGGGTAAATCGATGTCCTTAGAATAAATTGCTTTAATTCCGCTGACTGCTTCCTTAAGTTTTACAAGAAATTCCGTTAAGGATATATCCTTATCTAAAAGTTTTTGTTTTATGTCGCTGACAATCAATATTTCGTTATACAAAATACTGAACACACCATCACGGCACAAAGTTTTTATGTTGTTTTTGTCTAACGCCGCAAAAGCCTTGTAAATTGCAGCAGAAGTTGCGCCTATACTTATGCCTTGCACCGCTATTTCATAAACTGAGGCAAAACCCAAAAAGGGAGTGCGTTTGATTATGACAGTGTCGATAACTGCTGCAATACACCCAAAAATAAAGGGCAGCAAAAAGGTAGGGTCAAATTTTTTCTGCAGGTCAATTTTCAGCTTATTAATAAAGGTTGTTTTAATAAACTGCACTACAATTGTTATTAAAAGCGCCTGCAACAAAAAAGCACCTCCATCGGTGCTTGTGATAAGATTAAACAGATTTTCCAGAAGATTTTCGAATTGCATATTCCTCCTTAAAAGTGCCTTTTTCCGCTAAGGCATATTAAGTGACGACAATCCCAATATCACTCTGTCTTTATTGTAACACGGCTTTTTGCTTTGTCAATAGCAAAGTATGCGTTTTTTATAGTAGCTGCTTATATATTTCGTTTTTGGTAACGCCTAAATCCTTTGCTGTCTCTTTTATCGCTTGCATCTTTGTCATGCCCTTATCGATATAAAAGTCAACATGTTGTTTTGTTGAAAGAGCGTTAAGTGCATTGGAAAGAGGTATTTTATCCACAACAATTACGTATTCGCCTCGTGGATTTTCTATTTGCGCATTTTTCAAATCAAAAAAATTGACATTTTCGTATATTTTTGTCAATTCCTTTACCACGGCAACTTTGCGATCGCCTAATGCATTGTATAAATATTGCAAATCATCGTTTATGTCGTGAGGAGCAGAATAAAAAATAAGTGCGCCGCCGTTAATTACCCGCTCAATCAGTTTATCTCTATCGGTGTTTTTTTGCGGCAAAAAACCCACAAACGTAAAGGGTATTTCAAAACCACATGCGCCGCTTATTACCGTATAAGCTTCCCTTGCTTTTATACATTCTTTTATTAGCGTTGCTCCAGGGTCAGAAATGCACGGCATACCCGCATCGCTTATTATACTGACGTTTTTGCCGTTAGCGCTCAGACTTATTATATATTCCGCTGTTTTTGCTTCATTAAACTTGTGGTAGCTTTTTAGCGGTGCAGTCAACGAGTAATGATTGACGAGTTTTGCGCTGTGACGTGTATCCTCGCAAAAAATTACATCGCTGTTTTTTAAGACGTTTAGCGCGCGAAGGGTTATTTCTTCTAAATTGCCGATAGGTGTACCT
>CALLXO010000139.1 GCA_937875645.1 uncultured Clostridia bacterium | reverse complement strand
TGAGGGATTTAATATAACGTCTTATAAAAATATTGAACACCTATATGACTTTGCTTTTTTATATAACAGGACTGTATTGCTTTTTCTTGTTGCTCGCTATTATGTTCCTCGTAAAATTCCTCACCGGGCATTTTTTCGAAAATAGCCGTTACGGTTACTCCTCTTACTATTCCATCTATATAATACCGTACAAAATCAGTGTTTCCGTCTGACTACATAACAAATTTATAGCCACCATCTGTTATTGCAGTTACCATTTGACTCATCATAAATAACACGCTTTGAAAGGCTTCCCCGCTGATATGTCCGCCCTCACCTGCTATATTATTCACCTCAAAAGCCACACGCTCAAAATATGCTATTAGGTGTAAATCCGATTGCACATTTATTTCCGTCTAGTCGGCGTCGTGACTCCATTTGACCATCCGATAAACCGATAGCCATTATGGACAGCTTTAGCTGTTATGGTGACTGTTCTTGATCCTTTTGGCACTGGTTGCTTGCGCAATAATAATCCTCCTCCTATACTCCACCCATCGTCACCCAATACGCCGTCAACATATCTGCCTTCAGTTGCTTCATAGGTTACAATAAATATATCTCCTAACCAAAACTCTAAAGGAATACCAACGTTTTCGCCATTTACTACAATTTGGTTTTAGCTAATTGCCCTCTTATGCTGCCGCCCGTTCCTGCACTGTAGTTTACGTTGAGCGTTATCCTCTCGAATTCAGCCGTTACATCTATTGCCGCCGTTACATTAATATCCTGTGTCTTACAGAATTGGTATTGCCGTCCAACCACCTGACAAATCCGTACCCTGTTTCCGGCACTGCTGTTACGGCTTCCGCATCGTCACCGTATAGAACCGTTTGTATTACTTGACCGCTTTATACAGCCGCCCGTTTCCGCACTGTAGATTAAATTGAACGTTTTTTTGTTTACCCAATAAGTGGAGAATGAGAATATAATTGCTATTATTAGCGATAGAAATATTATGTCTTTAATATATTTTTTACCCATCATATTACCTGTTATCAGTATACTTCAATAATTACGGTTGTCAAGATAAAAAAGTTTATCTTAATTTCTGTGTATTATATATAATGCTTCGTTTAATTAGATTCTTCAAAATCAATGGGCCCGTCGCTATGTTGATCATATCCAATCATAGTCCCCGCAGACCGGTCTGAAACAATCGTGCCTACAAAGGATGAATTTACTGCTTTGCCCAATGAATATACTGAACCGATTATTCCCCCTGCGCTTGCATGCTTGCCGCCGTCTATATCTGCAACAACGGTACAATTTATTATTAAATCCCTGTCATATTCTGAAACAACTCCCGTAATTCCGCCGACAGCAAACATTTGGTCTAGGATTGCTTTATGATTTTTAAGCGTACCCGTAAAAGTACAGTTCATTATCAAGGCTGCGCTATTCGCACCGACAATCCCGCCCGTAAACGTACCGCCCCCGATTATCGTACCGCTAACAGAGCAGTCCGAAATAATCGAATGCTGACCCATACACGCCGCAATACCGCCAACGGTAGGAGAGCCAAACGGCCAAATACCGCCAACAAGAAGAGGGTCGGTCGCCGCAATTCCCTCATAGTCTGAGACGTCAATAAAAATATCTTCTAAAATAATCCCTTTTACAATGGCACGGTCGCGTAATACGCCGAATAATCCCACATTTCCGTTAAGCATTGTTTCACACGTTGACACCGTCAGATTTTTTATTTTATAACCGTAAGGGTTAACAAACATACCGGTAAAACCCTGATTATTTTTGTCAGCATTGTCAATAGCTTTCCATTCACCCCAATCGGCAAGGTCAATATCAGCCTTCAAAATATAATGGCCGCCTAAATCGTTTTTCATATCCGCAAGCTCTTGCGCCGTTGTTATATGCGTCATCGTCGCTTCGTTTATGACATAAATTTCTGCGACACGAACGTCCAATTTAAATGTTACATTCTTGCCTTCCCACTTGCCTTTTCTGTAAAGAGATGCGAGAACGGTTGTAAAACCCGATTTTGCCGCTGTAATAACATTGTCTTCTATTGTTACGACGCCTTCACGGGTTCCGCCTTTAATGTGTCCGTAATCATATGTCCAAAGTTCAAATCTGTCAATATTGTCCATGCCCCAAGCATTATAATAACTGTCCAAGCCTTTGAAGCTATCCTTATTGACGGTTATTGTTTCGCCCGCGTTCATAATGGGTTCTAGCACTCTATATGTGCCATCGCCCTCACCTACATAACCGGCATAAACAACAGGCAGACTACAACCCGCCAAATTAAATCCAAAGACCAAAACTGCAATTAGAACCAATGTCTTGATTAAATTGATTTTTCTCATAAAAACTTTCACTCCTTGTTTGTGTTTTTCTTATATTGATACAATCCCTGTATCGTTAATATATAAAGAAAATGGTATGCTTTAATATATGATATGAAAGCACTAATTTTAGTGTTTTCTACCTATATTTACGTAATTTGTTTTACTAGCCTATAAAAAAACCACAAGCAAAAAAAAGTATAGTACGGTTCGCTTGTGGATATTGTTTAAAATATTGTATGAGAAATTGCTTAGACGTCTTTTGTAATTGAACAGAACCGTCCTGTATAAATATTATACTACTTTTTACGATTTTGTCAATAAATGGTAACTATTTGCTTTTGTTTAAGTTTACTACAAGCATTTCAGCAACTCAAAAATGTTTCTTTAAGCTGTCTGACATCATTAATTTACCCCCAATGCAATAATTTTTTTAAGCATAAGTTATTTCTCCTGTATTTTACGACGAATATTTTTATATATGGACACCATTGTATATTAACAGTAAACCACTGGTTAGTACGAAAATGTCAATATCAGTTATATTTTATTATATGGTTTGTAAAATAAAATGCAAAAAATGAATTAATTTTAAAATATATTACTATGTTTAAAATAGTATGATAAAATTTTAGTAACATTTATATTACTATGTGATACCTAATTGTTGCAATGATTAGTTAAT
>CALLXO010000138.1 GCA_937875645.1 uncultured Clostridia bacterium | reverse complement strand
TTTTTCGGGATTGGTGGACAAGACAAAATGCAACCTGCTAAACAACAGCACCAGCGGACTCATTAGTTTTTTTTGTTTTGCCACCGTTTTAATGCTGCTGCTAGCAGGGGTGTGGAATTTGCTCGAAACAGCAAAAAACACTATTTTTATGGTAAAAAGACTGTCCAACTTAGCTATGCCAATTCTTCTCACCTTTATGGCGGCAACGGGTGCAACTACCAGCGCTAAAGTATACAGTCCTGCCGTTGCTTTGCTGTCAGAAGGTGTAACGGAAATTGTTGCAAACGTGGTGCTGCCTATGTTTATTTTTTCTGTTGTGTTTAGCGTCATTGGCAATCTTTCGTCAGAAATAAAGTTAGAAAAACTTTCCACCTTTTTTAAAAACGTAAGCAGTTGGATATTAGGTATAACCTTTACGGTATTTACGGGATTTTTGGCGGTTCAGGGACTTACCGCTTCTACTATTGACGGGATAAGCATAAGAGCGGCTAAATTTGCCACCAAAACATACATACCTATTTTGGGCGGTTATTTAGCGGACGGATTTGACCTGATACTTGCAAGTTGTGTCTTAATTAAAAACAGTTTGGGTGTGGTGGTGCTGCTAATTCTTTTAAGCGTTGTATTAGCACCCGTATTTAGCATAATAGTGTTTAATCTTGGATTGCAACTGATTTGCGCTTTAACAGAACCTATTGCAGACCCTAAAATTGTTAAATTTTTGACAGACATAGGAAAAAACTTGTCCATATTGCTTGTATGTGTCTTAGCGGTAACTTTTATGCTGTTTATTATGGTTATGTTAATAATCTTTTCGGCAAATTTGTTGTAAAAAGGAGGATAATAGCATGGATTTATCAGGTTGGGTGCTGAGCATTGCGGGCATGGTGATACTGACGGTTATTGTCGATATTATAATACCAGAAGGTCAGACATATAAGGTAATAAAAGGAGTTTTTGCCTTTGTTACAGTGTTGGTTATCGCTGCACCCTTGCCAAAATTGCTTAATGCTGACTTTGATTTTTCACGCTTTTTTAACGGAGAATCGAATTATGTCGGATATGACCAAACATTATCCGACAGCATTTACGAAATGCGTTTAGAACAAACAGAAGAAAGAATACAGCGAGCATTAAATAATAAAGGGGTACAAAACGCTGTTATATCAATAGAAAGCGTTAACGAAAACAGCTTTGCAGTAATTAAAAAAGTAGAGGTAAATTTAAGCAAAGCGGTAATAAATGCGGTGGACGGCAATATAATTAGTGTAGATGAAATAGACAGCATTGTCGCCGTAACCGCCGGTATTTCCTGTGAGGTGGTATTTGTATATGGCGGATAATAAAGAAAAAACGTTAAACAAAAACGTAAAGGTAAAAAAACCTGCAAAGCTTTTAGAAATTGGTATAGCAATCGTCTTGTGTGCTGTGGTATTGGTAATTTTCTTATCCAACTTTGATTTATCTGACTGGGGCGGCAAAAAGAAGGGTCAAGGTAGCGGTTTTGAGCAGTATGTAATTGCCCTCGAAGACAAGATTGCATCTATAATTTCTGACATTGAGGGAGTAGGCAAAGCGAGCGTAGCTATAACCTTTGAAACAGGGGTAGAAAAAATTTACGCATACGAAACT